>DAOVEE010000047.1 GCA_030669135.1 Candidatus Bathyarchaeota archaeon
AGGTTTGACTATATGGGCTTCACAACAACCGACCCCGACGCTTTAGAGTGGTGCAGAGACGTATTCCTCCATTACTGGGAGCATGGGGCAGAAATCAAGTAATCTCCACTACTCGTGGTGAACGAAAGGAGTTCTTATCTCTATGAGTTCCCCCTTTCAAAGTATGAGCCTCAACTCTCAGGTGGCCTCCATACTCTACGAGATCAGCGAGATTCTCAATATCAAGGGGGACAGGTTCAGGAGCCGCGCCTACAGCATGGCGTCACAACGGGTCACGGCTCTCACCGAGGACATCAGGGACATAGCCGAGCGAGGAGAGCTTGAGCAGATCCCGGGCGTCGGCAAGAGCATCGCCATGACCATCGAGGAGTTCCTGGACACGGGCGAGTCAGTAGTGCTTCAGGAGCTCCGGGAGAGCCTCCCCCAAGGCATCCCGGAGATGATCACGCTGGAGGGTATAGGCCCCAAGATAGCCATGAGGCTGCACCAGGAGCTGGGAGTCGTAGGCATCAAGACCCTCGAGGAGGCGGCGAGGCAGCACAGGATCAGGGAGCTCAAGGGCTTCGGGCCCAAGAAGGAGGAGAACATAATCAAGGCGATAAAGGAGCACCGGAGCCGCAGCACCCGTTTCCTCCTCGGGGAGGTGCTCCCGGTGATACAGGGGATGCTCTCTTACATGAGAGAATGCGGTGCCGTGAGACGCGTTGAGATGGCCGGCTCGGCCCGCAGACGAAAGGAGACCGTCGGCGACCTGGACGTGCTGGTATCGTCAACGGACCCTGAGACGGTCACAGTCCACTTCGTTTCTATGCCCCCCATCGAGAGGGTGCTGGCGAAGGGCCCCACGAAGAGCACCGTGGTGCTGGAGAACATGCTCCAGGTGGACCTCAGGGTAATCCCGCCTGAGAGCTACGGCGCCGCCCTCCAGTACTTTACAGGCAGCAAGGAGCACAACGTGAAGCTGCGCACCATCGGCGTCAAAACTGGCTTCAAGCTCAACGAGTACGGCCTCTTCAGAAGGTACAACGACGAGCTAGTGGAGGCCGAGGACGAGGCCCGGATCTACGAGGCCTTGGGCATGAGGTGGATGCCGCCGGAGCTCCGGGAGAACACCGGCGAGATAGAGGCCGCCATGGAGGACAGGCTCCCGGAGCTTGTGACCCTTGACGACGTGCGGGGCGACCTCCATTTACACACGGACTGGAGTGACGGCCACGCGTCCATCGCCAAGATGGCGGAGAAGGCGGTCCAGATGGGCCTCGAGTACATCGCCGTCACGGACCACACAAAGACCCTAGCCATAGCCAACGGCCTCGACGAGGAACGGCTCATGAAGCAGATAACTGAGGTGAGGCGGGTAGACGAGGAGCACCCAGAGATACGGGTGCTAGCGGGCACGGAGTGCGACATCCGCAGAAATGGGCGGCTGGACATCTCCGACGAGGTGCTCGCGGAGCTTGACTGGGTGGTGGCCGCCGTCCACAGCGGCTTCAAGATGGAGGAGCAGGCCATGACTAGCCGAGTAATCGAGGCCATACAGAACGAGCACGTCAACACCGTAGCCCACCCCACGGGGCGGCTGATACAGCGCCGCAGCCCCTACGCGCTGGACCTGGACGCTGTCTTCGAGGCCGCCGCCGAGCAGGGCGTCATGATGGAGATCAACTGCTACCCTGACAGGCTGGACCTGAGCGACGTGAACAGCAGACGAGCCAAGGAGCACGGAGTCAAGATGACGCTGGGGACCGACGCGCATACGCCTTCCGATCTGGAGTTCCTGCCCCTAGGAGTATCCGTGGCAAGACGCGGCTGGCTTAGGGCCGCCGACGTCGCGAACACGTTGAGCGTCGAGGAGCTTCTCAAGCCTAAAAAGGGTTAGAGCTGGATCAGGTTCGCGCCCCATGTTAGGCCGCCGCCGAACCCGACGGTGACCACCAGGTCGCCTTTACTTATCTTGCCCATCTGTATCGCCTCGTGGAGGGCCACGGGTATGCTGGCCCCCGCCATGTTACCGTACTTGTGGAGATTCGTGTGGGCGCGCTCCATGGGGAGGCCGAGCTTCTCCATGCCCACCTTGATTATGTTGATGTTGGCTTGGTGAGGGATGATCATGTCCACGTCGTCCAGCGCGTAGCCGTACCTGTCCAGGACCCCCCTGACCGCCTGGGGGAACGCCTCGACGGCGAAGTCCCAGACAGCCCTGCCGTCCATGTAGAAGTACTGCTTCGCCTCATCTATCATCTCGTGGCTTATCGGGTTCCTGGTACCCCCGGCGGGTATCTCGATGACACCCGCGCCTCCGCCGTCGGCCCTTAGCCAGCTGCCTATTACGCCGCCTTCCTCTGTCTTCTGGAGCACCGTCGCCCCAGCGCCGTCCCCGAAGAAGACGCACGTGGTCCTATCTTTCCAGTTAAGTATCTTGCTGTACACCTCGGAGGCGACCACCAGCACGTTGTCGATGTAGGGGTCTACCGCGTACCGAGCGCCCACGTCGAGGGCGTGGATGAAGCCGGTGCACACCGCCATCACGTCGAAGGCGCCCGCGTTCACCGCCCCCAGCTTGTGCTGGACTATCGCTGCCGTGCTGCTCATGGGCACGTCGGGGCTGCTCGTCGCGAGCACCACGAGGTCCAGGTTCTCGGGCTTCACGCCCGCCTCCTTCAGCGCCGGGGCCGCCGCCTTCACCGCCAAGTCGCTGGTGCAGTCGTTCTCCTCCGCGATCCTCCGTTCACTGATGCCCGTCTTTGTGGTTATCCACTCGTCGCTGGTATCCACTATCTGGGCCCAGTCGTCGTTGGTCATCACCTTGGGCGGCACGTAGCTGCCTATGCCCTTGATCCCCGCCCTAATCATGTCTCATAATCCTCCGTAGTTGGTCGGTGGTTACAGGCAGCTTATTTAAGGACTTCGACAAGAAGCGTTAGATGGATCGACGCTTGACGTATCAGTCCACGAGGCTGGGGATGAGCTTCTCCACCCAGCCAAATATCCAGTCCCTGCTGGGCTTCCAGGTGACCGCCACGCAGAAGACAAGGCTGCCGACAACCATGAGACCGGACGCCACGACCGTGCCGAGGCTGCTCTCAAGGCCGCCGTACACGGTGCCGCCTACCACGGCGCCCACGCTGTAGAGCGCTGACTTGCCCACCACCTCGACGGCGAGGAGCCTCCTGAAAGACAGCTTCCTTGAGCCCGCCAGTATCACTATGGGCGTGTCAGGCAGCGGCGTCAACGCCACGAGGAGGACAGCCCACAGCCCATACTTATTGATCCATCTAGCGATCTTATCTTCAGCTCCACTCATGGACTCCATGGACTCGGCTACCCCCCAACCCAGGAAGTAGGTCGTCACCTCGCCGACGGCTGCCCCGGCGCCCGCCGCCGAGCCCAGCACGACCGGGTGGTAGACCGACGCCAGCGGCAGGAAGAGGGTTATGAACATGTCCCGGGCGACGACGGTGAGGTGGCTCAGCATCGACGCCGCGAAGACCCCTATGAGCCCGAGCCGGCCCAGGGCCTCACCCTGCACCATGAGCCTCCACAGGAGCGCCCCGGAGATCAGGGCGACGACGAATACGCCTATGATGCTCACCCAGCCGCGTCTATTCATCTTCTCACCTGTCAACGTGAATGAACGCGGCCCCTTAATAAAAGGGGTTAGACGAGGGGCGCCACGTGCTCCATGAGGAAGCTGACGCTCTCTGGCTCCGAGCCGTAGGGGAACACGATGACGAAGTGGTCGACGCCGAGGTCCACGTAGCCTCTGATGAACTCGGCGGCCTCCTCCGGCGTCTTATACTCCCACTTCCTCTCACCGGTGTACTTCATATACGGGGCCACCGTGCCGGACTCGACGCCCCCCAGCGCCAAGTGAAGACCAGCCGACTTCCTGATAGAGTCATAGTCTCGTCCAACCTTGTCGCAATGCTTAGCCAGAACCCCGAGCCTCTCCTCGTAGGTGTCCAGAGGCGTGTTCCACGCGAAGTTCACGGCGTCCGCATGCTTCGCCGAGACCTTGAGGAGCTTTGTTCCCATGCCCCCCACGAGGACCGGTAACGGGTCCTGCACCGATTTGGGCATGGAGACGCAGTCGTTGACGCTGTAATACCTGCCCTGGTAGTCGGCCTTGGGCTCCGTCCAGAGCTTCTTGGCTATGATGATGGCCTCCTCCAGCTGCCTCACACGTTTACCGGGGCGCGGGAAAGGCATGCCGTAGGCTTTGTACTCCACCTCCTTCCAGCCGGCGCCGATCCCGAAGTAGACCCTACCACCGCTTACATGGTCCAGGCTCGCCGCAATCTTTGCGTGGAGCACGGGGTTCCTGTAGCTCTGAGACGCCACCATGACGCCGACCCTGAGTCTCTTGGTTGCGCAGGCGACCGCCGTGAGGACCGTCCAGGCCTCCAAGCAGTTGACGTCAACGGCCCCGGGGCGGATGAGGAAGTGGTCCGACGCCCAAAGACTCTCGAAGCCAGCCGCCTCGGCGGCGAGGGCTGTCTCCCTTATCATTTCCCACGTGTACCCGAACTGGGGTTCGATCTGTACGCCGAAGTCTATCATAACATCATCTATGATACGGGATCGGCTGATAATAAATGGTTGAAAAAGGTTAGAGGGGCTTGCACACGATCTCGTGGAGCTTCATGTCCCTGATCCTGCTCGACTCAGCGGCGGTCAACACCATGGCCGTGTCCGCTCCCGCGTGGCTGCCGGCTACGCTCACCACCGTCTCCCCAGACGGCACGGCGTTGCAGTCAACCGCCATCATGGCTATCTCGGCACAGACCTTGACTCCCTGGCTGAAGAGCCGTAGCGTGTTGGCGATCACCACGTTGGTCGGCGGCAGTATGTAGGGTAGCCGCGCGTCCAGAGGCTCGGTCTTAGGGGGCCTCTGGCGGCTCATGCCCACGTCCACGGTGCCTGTGAGCACGTCGGTGCATGTGACCACCTCGACGCCCTGTTTCTCCAGTTTCTCCTTGAGCTCGTCTGGGAAAAGCTGGACGCCGGGTTCCCTGTAGCCTGTCTGGTGGGTCACGACCACGAGCTTCAGCCCGCTCCCCTTGAACATCTCCGCTGCCTTCTCGGCGGTGTAGCCCGCGGTGCTTGAGACGAGGACAGTGTCGATACCGCGCTCCTTGGCGGCCTCCAAGGCGATCTTCAGCGTCGCCTCGGTGTGCTCCTTGCCGGGCTTCTCGAAGAGTACTACCTTCCGTTCTACGCTCATGTTGCTCAACTCTGAATAGTATGAATGAGTCCCATGTTGCGGGTTAATAAACTTGGGTTTAGAGGACGTAGTTCTTCCGGTGGAACTCTCTGTGGCCGACGATGGGTATCTCGGCGCCGCAGTGGACACACCTCTTATCTTCGTCTAGATACCAGCCCGTTATCGTGTACCCTGATCGGCTGATGACGGTTTTACCGCACACGTGGCATACAGTGTCCTCGTAGCCGCCGCCCCTGACGTTGCCCACGAAAACGTATCGGACTCCCTCCTCCACGGCTATCTCCCTGGCCCTAACCAGGGTCTCCACCGGCGTCGGGGGGACGTGCCGGAACTTGTACATGGGGAAGAACCTGCTCAGGTGGAGAGGCGTCTCGGGGCCCAGATGCTCGACGATGTAGCGAGCCATCTCCCGAGTCTCGTCAGGGCTGTCGTTGGTCTCGGGTATTACGAGGAACGTCACCTCGACGTGGACGCCGTTCTTCTTCATGTACTCCGTGGCGTCAAGGACACTCTGGAGCTCGCCGCTGCAGTACTTCCTGTAAAACTCCTGGTTGAACGCCTTCCAGTCCACGTTCGCGGCGTCGATGACATCCACAACCCGCTCCAGGGCGGGTATGCTGATGTATCCGTTTGTGACGAGGACGTTCTTGATCTCGGACTCGTGGGCGAAGCGGGAGGTGTCCTCCACGAAGTTGAGGTTGATGAGGGGCTCGTTGTAGGTGTAGCTGACGCTGGCGCATTTCTGGACCATGGCGGCCTCCACGACCTCCTCTGGGCGCATGAACCGGGTGCGGCTCTGCTCCAGGTTGCTCATGCTTAGGTGGTAGTTCTGACACCACGGACACGTGAAGCTGCAGCCCACGCTGCTGACGCTGAGGCTCATGCTCCCGGGGTGGAAGTGGGATAGGGGCTTCTTCTCTATGGGGTCCACGGCGAGGGCTGAGAGCTGCCCATATGTGAGGCTCACCAGCTTCCCGTCCACGTTCTCCTTGGTGCCGCAGAACCCCTTACCACCCGGCTTTATGATGCACATCCTGGGGCAGATGGTGCAGCGCACCGTGTCCTCGGTGAGCTTCTCGACGAACCGAGACTCCATTCCCATTCATGGAGTGAAGAACAGACGTCGATAATAACCGTTACCACAGTGAAACCCCTTTAACTGAGGCTCCCCCTGATTTCTTGATGTGGCTCACACGGCCCGACGCAAGAGGGATTCTGGACGATCCCGGCGTCGTACACGCGCTTCCACGGTACGTAGACGTGGTGAGGAAGAAGAAGCACGCCAAGCACCTGATAGACAAGGCGGTCGAAGCCGAGTTCAGCCGACGCGACCTAAGGGAGACGCTGTGGGATACCCATGACCACCTTCTGGCGAGTTATAAAGACGTACAAGACTCGTACGACGCGTCGGGGAGGAAGCCGAAGAAAGTAGACGGCTCCTGGTACGACCTCAAGGTGCTGCTGGGGCACCGGCTCATGAAGGCGTGCAGTTTCTGCGAGCGCGGCTGCGGCGTGAACAGGCTCCGCGGGGAGAAGGGCTACTGCCGCGCGGGACGAAACTTCAGCCTCTACTCGGCGTTCCCTCACATGGGGGAGGAGCCCGAGCTGGTGCCATCAGGCACCGTTTTCACGGGGGGCTGCAGCATCAGGTGCATCCACTGCCAGAACTGGGACATCAGCCAGTGGGAGAGCAGCGGCGCCAGTGTCACTCCCGAGCTCATGGCGGTTCAGGTGAAAGACCTCGCCGACAAGGGCTGCAGGAACCTGAACATGGTGGGCGGCGACCCGACGCCAGTGACGTGGCAGTGGCTGGAGACGTTTAGGCACGTGGACACCGACATCGCCACCGTCTGGAACAGCAACAGCTACTACTCGGAGGAGGTTTCTAGGCTACTCGCCGGGTTCATCGACGTCTACCTCCTCGACTTCAAGTACGGCAACAACGAGTGCGCGGAGGGCATCAGCGACGCCCCCGGCTACTGGGAGGCGTGCACACGCAACCACCTTATGGCCCATGAGCACGGCGAGCTAATCATCCGGGTTCTCGTGCTGCCCGAGCACAACGAGTGCTGCACCCGGCCAATACTCCAGTGGATACACGACAACCTCGGCCCCTGGACCCGCGTCAACCTCATGTTCCAGTACCGCCCCGAGTGGAGAGCCAAGGAGAGGCCCGAACTCAGCCGTAGACTCACCTCCGAGGAGATCGAGGAGGCTAGGAAGATCGCCGCCGATGTCGGTCTTAAGAACCTTGTCCGTGGATGAAACCACAACCTTTACCCAACGGGGAAGGGAAACGCATTACAGAAGGGGGGACCAAGAATGGGTGAAAACTGGGAAACCGGGCTCGGATACAAGCTAGCGCTGGGAGTAGCGGTAGTCACCATCCTCATCTCGTTGCTGGACATGCTTCACGCGCCCATCTTCATGAGGGAGACTGCGTCGACCAAGGCGCAGGTCTTGGGACAGGACGTAGTGAACCTCGTTCTCGGCGTGCCAGCGACACGGTATACGGTGCACTTGTCGAGGAAGGACTCCCTCAAGGCTAGAACGGCGTTGATAGGGCTCATGGCTTACTTCGCCTACACCTTCCTGTCGTACAACATACTATTCAAGCTCAACGACGGGTTCCTGCTGTACACCGCTGGCTTCGGGCTGAGCCTGTACGCCACCCTGCTGAACATAGCCGGGTTAGACATGGAGGGGCTGCGCATCGTGGCCAGCCCATCAGTGAGAAAGTGGACACCCAAAGTCATGGCGTTCATACTCCTGATCGTCGTCGTGCTCTGGACACCGGACATAGCTTACTACTACTCCACCGGGGAGCACCCTGCTAGGATAATCGAGGAGGGAGTACACACCCTCGCGATACACTTCCAGGACCTCAGCATAGTAGCACCGCTGGCACTCCTCACCGCCTGGCTCATCAGGAAGGATGAGAAGATGGGATACGTATTGGCCCCGGTGATACTCGTGAAGGCGCTGAGCATAGCATTGGCGGTGCTGGGAATGATTACTGTGATGCACTTCTCAGGCACACCGGCTGCAATCGGGGAGATCATGGTGTTCGTCATCGGAGCCTTGGTTATCAGGGGTTACACCATGAGGTTCTACAAAGGCATAGAGATGAGAGTAGATTAGCTTAAACCAAGCTCAGTGATGTAGCTGGAATGCTGGGACGAGGAGCTGGAGACCGTGTACCGCCTCATCTGACGCTCTACATCGGCCTAGATGAGCCTTTCAACGAGGTCAAGAGTTTCTAGCAACCACACTTATTTTCTAGACAACCCTATTCAGCATTCATGGTCACCCTCAAGACGGAGCGTCTCGTCCTCAGGGAGTTCACCATGGATGACTATGAGGTCGCTCACGCCTACGCCTCGGACCCCCGGGTCGTGGAGTACATGAGCTTCGGCCCCAACACGCCTGAGGACACACGTCAGTTCCTTGAGAGAGCCATCGAGAAGCAGCGGCAGAGGCCCAGGACAGGCTACACGCTGGCCCTCACCATCGAAGGCGAGGTGATCGGCGGCTGCGGTATAACCATCACCGATGCCAAACGCGGCGAGGGTGAGATAGGGTACTGCATGTGTCCCGAATACTGGGGCCGAAGATTAGGCACAGAGGTCGCTGGGGCCCTCATCAGGTTCGGTTTCGAGGAGCTGGGCTTCCACAGGATCATCGCCAAGTGCGACCCTATGAACTTGGCGTCGTGGAGGGTCATGGAGAAAACCGGTATGCGTCGGGAGGGCAGGCTAAGGGAGAACGTCAAGATCAGGGGAAAGTGGCGGGACAGCCTACTCTACAGCATCCTCGAGCACGAGCACAGCGGCTAGTTCGCCTTTCCCGTAAGGCGTCTGAGGTTCTCGTCTAAGACGTTGCCACATTGCCAGCAGAGCGCAACGTGTTCAGGCATCTTCGTGCCGCACTTTTCGCATACGATAAGGTATTCCTCTTTTTTATCCGACTTAAAGAAGTCATCCAGACTCAGCTTAATCAAAGATACCCATGCTCTACTCCACTGCTACGCTTAAAATGTTTTATCAGAAAACATATCTATTCACATCTATCAGCGTCGTCGCCCCGATAATATCGTATAAATAAATCTCCGAAAAACCAACTTTTTTCGTTGTTATCGAAATTCTTTTCACGTTGAATCACGTTATTTCATTCAGTGAACGGGTGTTTAATCAATAACACTCAGAAAAGGGTCAAAGCCACCCTCGATGTTGATAAACCATGGCCCAACTCAAAACAAGGCAGCCCATAGGGAACTACGAGTTTGAGGGACCATACCAGACCACTGAGCGGGTGCCTGAGGCAGAGGGGCTGCTGGCCGTGATAACCAGCGATGGGAGGCAGAACTACCTCATCGACGTCGTCTACACACTTGACGTTCTGGCCTCAATAAGTGACAGCCCCAGACGCAGCTGCTGGGAGCAGTATAATAGAGGCATCCTGCTCTACGCCTTCCTCAGAAGCGACGACCTTGAGGCGGAGACCTACCAATCGATAAACAGGGACATCAGGACAGAGATGCGAAACATTCCCTGCAAGTGAATAGCCTAAGACTAGACACAGAGTGCTCCACGAAAAAAAATTCTTAACAAATACTACGCGAAGAGGTGCTTCTCCAGCTCCGCCTTTTCCTTGGCAAGATTACGTACACGCTGGGTATAGTCATCAACCAGACCCTCATACTTGGACAATACTTCCTTCATCTCTTCGCTGTTCCTGCGCACCTCTATGAACCTGTCTATGTCGTCCGGGGACCGGACCCTGATCAACCTGCCGCCGGTCCTCGCCTCCTTTAAAATCCTGAGATTTCTTCTAACTCTTCTGTAAGTCGAGTCAGATTTTATCCTGTTTATCTCGTTATCGATCTCCATAATCTTGATTAAAGTAGATTTTCGCGATGACGCCATCAAATATCATATGGTGATCCTGACTTAAATAACCGATTATTACACAGTCGTTAAATATTTGACTAAATCCGTGGTCCGTGAATACCTTTAAAAAACATGTTCCATTATCTTTCCCCGTAGAAGCGTATTCAATTCTGAGTTTTAAACGGAATATACACTCCAGATCGATGTGACTAGAATGTCTGAAGATAACATCGTATACGTCGGGTCCAAGCCCATAATGAACTACTGCATGGCCGTCATCGAGAGCCTCAGGCACAGCGACTCAGTCGCCTTGAAGGCTAGAGGCAGGGCCATCAGCCGGGCGGTGGACGTCGCAGAGGTGACCAAGAACAGGTACTTGAGCGGAGTCAAAGTCGAGTCCATAGACATCATGACGGAGCAGCTCGACTCCCATGACGGAGACACGAGGAACGTGAGCGCCATTACGATTCTGCTGAAAAATGAAGGATAAGATGGAGGTGAGACATGTTGGAAGGTACAGTGAAGAGATGG
>DAOVEE010000172.1 GCA_030669135.1 Candidatus Bathyarchaeota archaeon
ATAAGAATCCCCGACGCATAGCCGGGCTACCAAAGCTTCCACAACCCTTTACATTAGCTTGATCTCGTCTTCGTCGAAGAGGAAGACCTCCTCCACCGGCTCGCCGAAGGCCGTGGCGATCCGCACCGCCAGCAGCAGCGAGGGGTTGTACTCGCCGTTCTCTACGAAGCTGATAGTCTCACGCCTCACCCCCACGAGCTTGGCTAGATCCGCCTGAGTGTAACCCATACGGGCTCTGAGTTCCTTTATACGGGTTTTCATCTCTTCACGCTCTTCACCATCATGAACCTCGCCACGAAGTAGACAGCCAGCTGAGCCATCAAGCCGAGCAGCAGCACGGGCGGCGACCCGATCTTGGGCCAGGGCATCCAGTTCTCGGCGGCGAACTCGTACCAGAGCAGCGCGAGCCAGACGTAGTTGCCCAGCATGAAGGCGGCCCTGCCGGCCTTGCCCTCCAGGAGCATGGTCCGCTCGTCGGTGACGGCGAATCCCTGAAGCCTATCCTCCCTCTTCACCAGCAAACGGTCTACCATTAAGCCCCCTATGGCTATGATGACCGCGACGTTGGCTGCGCTGAGGAGCCCGAAGGTGTCTGCGCCGAAGACCCGGAGGGCCGCGGCGGCTCCTGCTAATGCCACTACTATGGTTGCTATTTGTGTTCTCTTCATTCTCGTTTCCTCCTGTTTGGTTTACCATACAATATGTGCGTTATACCGCACATGTTGTTATGTTAACCTAACACCCAGCATATAAACCCTCCGCATAGTCAACCCTTAAACCCCAAAGAAACGTACTACAGTAACATGGGTAAGCACGTCCACGTCTGCACCGTGGACCACCCACTCACAGCCACCGATGCAACACCGGAGCAGTAGAGGATGCTACAAGAAATAATAAAGAAAGTCACGGAACACCTGAGAACCCTCGATGAAGCCAGAGACAGGGCCTACCCCAAGGCCCGAAAGGCGAGAACCCTCAGCAAGCAGTCGATCCTCAAGCTACACACCGGTGAACCCGAGAAAGCCCAGCGACTCATCTCCGAGGCAGCGAACCTGCTCACCGAGGTTCGGGGAGTTGGAGAGGCGTTCCCCGGCATCCAGAGCAGCGAAACCGTGGTGGCAGCGCGGCAGGAATACGCGGAGGCAGCCATACTTCATTCTCTAATCACCCTGAAAAAGTATCCAACCCCCGAGGAACTAGGGGTTGAGGAGACCGACTACGTGCTGGGACTCGCGGATGTCCCAGGCGAGCTCAGGCGCCAGGCACTGGACAGCCTCAGAGAAGGTGACTTGGAGGCGGCTGAGAACATCCTCGAGACCATGGAGGAGATTTATCTCTACCTAGTCGAGGCCGAGGAGGCGAGCATGATGCTCAAGGGGATGCGCCGGAAGCTGGATGTCGCCCGCGGCGTCACAGAACGCACGAGGGCCGAGGTCACGGCGGAGGCCGGGAGACGCCGCCTCTCCCGGGAGCTAGGATCCTTCAGGTATAGATTAGAGCTCTAGCCTGCACCCCGGCTCGGCGAGCTCGTTGTAGACGTCGAAGAAGTGCCTCGGGCCTCTCCAGATGGTCTCGATGAGGGTTTCGCGGCCCTTCTCCGTGTCGATGACCTTGCACATCTCGGCCCCGGCGACGTAGTAGGCCCTGCCTATGACTCCGACGTCCCATGAGAGCTTCTGCAGCTCGTCGTCTGGGATGGAGCCGACCTTGGAGATTATGTCCCTGACCTGTCTGAAGCACTCGTCGACGACGGCGGGGTCATCCATCATCTCGAAGTCCTTGTCGTCCGGGGCGGGAAAGATGTGCTGAGCGTTGTATGCCACGTAGGTGGCTATGCCCTCCCCTTGGACGTTGGACAGCACCTTCGTCAACGGGTCGTCGGGCTCCTCGACCCCGTGTTTCTCGCGTATGTTACTGCATCCGACGTGGTACAGCTCGTGGACAAGGGTGTTGAGTATGTTGTCCGGGTTGTTCTTCCAGTAGGTGGCAGCCACGTTGAACACTATCTCGCCCATGGCGAAGGCTCTCGGGGGGATGAACGCCGTGAAGTAGACGCCGATGTCCATGCCTATGTCGTCGGGGAGGTACCCGCAGAGAAAAGGGACCGCCTTCTCCAGGAAGACCCTTCTACCTTCGACTATCTTACGAGTGTTCCGCGTGAAGACGTGTCTCTCCCTCTCGTCCACGCTCAGCCTTGACCACTCCGTGATCCTTTCACGCCACTCGTCGTAGTCTATCTCGTAGTTCACGGCCTCCGCCCAGTCCCGGGTGTACTTCTGCGCCGGGTACTCTGTCCAGTATTCCTCCTCGTTGGCTAACACCCACAGTGGCTCGTAGACTATTTTCTCGAGGGCGTCGGTGTTGAAGACGATCTCCGAATCTAGGCATCCACTCAACTGGTTCACCTTATGATGTGTCACGTTACCCTTCATTCATTTAAACGTGAGTAACATCATGTAACTGCTATGCTACAAGTGGATGCGGAGGCCCCTACTTGTGCCGCTTTATCCTGTCGGTCTTACGCTCCGCGGCGCGGTACGCGAACTTCCGGGAGGTGCTTATCTTGGTCCTGTGGTAACGGTATCGTCGGCCCTCCTCGTCGCTGAGGGCGTCGTAGAACTCGGGGTACGTGATCTCCTCGCTGAAAAGCTTGGTGATGACGTCGTTCAGCGTCTCTCTGTTGTCGGGCGCGGCCTCGTCGAAAGCCTTCTCATAAGCCTGGTAAGCCACGCTGAACTTGAAGTCGTTGCTATCGAAACTCAGCTTCTTAATCTCTTCGCCGCTCATACGTCTACAGTCCGGTGAGACATGTATAGCACACACCAAATTTATAGGTTCCCTGTCACGTCCAAGGTTGAAAGATCTAAAAGAACATCGACGGTGTATTGAAGCGGATACGAGGAGCCTCTCGAGGCCCTAGAGTATACCTACCGAGTAGGAGTGAAAGAGATGAGTGATCGAAGACGCTTCGACAGAGGCCCACGCGAGATGCATAAGGCTATCTGCAGCGACTGCGGAAAGGAGTGCGAAGTTCCTTTCAAGCCCACCGAGGGCAGGCCAGTCTACTGTCAGGAGTGCTACGCTAAGCACCGGCCGCCGCGCCGCAGGTATTAAACGTGAATAGCCGAGCTGTTCACAACATATTTTATATTTCACCCGTTCTATGCATTCATAGCTAGACAGGAAGAATGAGACTATTGTGTATCTTAGCCTAAGACCGGTCTCAAGCTCGGCGGGTCTAGCGGACATTATGGAGGAACAGCCATGGTAGAGCACCCCATCCAGATGTATGACACCATGACCCGGCGTAAGAAGCCGTTCAAGCCAGTTAACTCACCCACAGTCACCATGTACGTATGTGGCCCCACCGTCTACGGTGATCCCCACATAGGGAACCTCAGGACCTTCACCCTCGGCGACCTCATAAGACGGTGGCTGGAGCACAGGGGCTACCTTGTCAAGTACGTCATGAACATCACCGACATCGAGGACAAGACCATCAGGAACAGCGGCGAGGCCGGTAAGACCCTGAAGGAGTTCACAGACTACTACATAGACGTGTTCTTCCGGGACTTGGACCTGCTGAGCATCAAACGGGCGACCGCCTACCCACGGGCCACGGTGTACGTACCCCAGATGATAGAGTTCATACAGACGTTGATGGATATGGGGGTAGCCTACGACGCCGAAGACGGCGTCTACTTCGACATCGACAAGTTCCC
>DAOVEE010000169.1 GCA_030669135.1 Candidatus Bathyarchaeota archaeon
CAGCACAGACGGCGGCGGCTGCATCGTCGTGGACGGCGACATGGAGACCAACATCAAGGGCGTGTTCGCTGCCGGGGACTGCACCTGCGAAGGCATGCAAATTGTCACGGCGGCCGGGATGGGCGCCAAGGCGGCGCTCTCGGCCATGAAGCACGTGAAGACTCTGGGGTAGAGATATGGTTAGGGTAGAGCTTTTCTTTTCGCCTGTCTGCCCCCACTGCCCTAGCGCCCGCAAGCTGGTCTCGGCGGTGGCTGGGAGGTACCCCCACGTCGAGTTCGTCGAGGTGAATACCTACACCGAGGAGGGCATCGAGAGGGGAATGAGCATGCGAGTCTTGGCCGTGCCCACGGTGGCCGTGGACAACGAGATCAAGCTCGTGGGCTGGCCCTTCGAGGAGAAGGACCTGGTCAGCCTCATCGAGTCTGGCTTGTAGATACATTTTTGGGTGCAAAGACGCATTCCGACTAGACAGAAGATGGGCGACAGAATCAAGGACATCCACGCCAGGGAGATCATGGATAGCCGGGGCAACCCCACCATCGAGGTCGAGGTCACCACCGAGGAGGGTTATCTCGGTTGGGCGGCGGTGCCCAGCGGCGCCTCGACGGGCATCTACGAGGCCGTCGAACTCAGAGACGGTGGCACACGGTTTCACGGGAAAGGCGTCACCAAAGCCGTCGCGGCCGTCGAGGGAGAGATAGCGGGCAGGCTGGTCGGGCTCCCGGTTACGGAGCAGAGGAGGATCGACGAGGAGATGATCCGGCTGGACGGCACCGAGAACAAGAGCAGACTCGGAGGAAACGCCGTCCTCGGCGTCTCTGTGGCGTGCGCCAAGGCCGCGGCTGCGTCCATGGGGGTGAAGCTATACGAGTACATAGACACGGAAGCCACCCTGCTCCCAGTGCCTTTCTTCAACGTGATCAACGGCGGCAAGCACGCTGGTAACCAGCTCGACTTCCAGGAGTTCATGGTGGCCCCTACAGGGGCCAAGAGCTTCAGGGAGGCCCTCATGATGGGCTCCGAGATATACCAAGCCCTCAAGTCCCGGCTCCTCAAGGGCTACGGGAAGAACGCGATTAACGTGGGCGACGAGGGCGGGTTCAGCCCGCCCATGGAGAGCCCCGGGGAGGCGCTGGACGCCGTCACGGCGGCTGCGGAGGAGATGGGGTACGGCGGCGTCACCAAGCTGGCGATGGACGTTGCGGCAAGCAGCTTCTACAAGGACGGAGGATACAGCTTCATGGGGAAGACCCTGTCAAGGGGAGACCTCATCGACGTCTACAGGGAGCTGGTCTCCAAGTACCCGATATACAGCATCGAGGACCCCCTGGAGGAGGAGGACTACGAGGGCTTCGCCGAGATGACCCGGGCGCTGCCCATCCAGATCGTGGGGGACGACCTCTTCGTCACCAACGTGAAGCGGCTCAGGAAGGGCATAGAGATGGGTGCATGCAACGGCCTCCTCTGGAAGGTGAACCAGATCGGGAGCCTCACCGAGGCCAGGGAAGCGGCAACCCTGGCGATGGACAGCGGCTACACGGTGATGGCGAGCCACCGCAGCGGCGAGACCGAGGACCCCTTCGTCGCCGACCTCAGCGTCGGGATAGGGTGCGGCCAGATAAAGACGGGGGCGCCGGCGAGGGGCGAACGGACAGCCAAGTACAACCAGCTTCTCCGCATCGAGGAGTGGCTGGGCGAGGAGGCCCGATACCCTACCGGATTGTTCTCCTAACCTTTTTCATTGAACATAACCCAGTCCACTGAAACACTCGTATTTTGATATGAATTTCAAAGATGTCCAAGGTCACCCTTGAGCAGCTGGCGTACCACAACCTTGAGAGGCACAGCCTCACCGACAGAGCTCCAGCGATGGATACAAATAGAGTCGTCGAGGACATCTGCGGCCTCAACGCTCAGGGCGCCCTCAACTACAACCTGAGCCTATGGGCTAGGGTAGAAGGACTGGACAGAAAACTCGTCAGGGATGCGTTACGGGAAAAGACCCTGCTCAGGTCATGGTTCATGAGGAACACGGTTCACATCATGGCTACGGAGCAAGCTTTCGTCGCCCGCCCCGCTTTGCGTGAAAACCTCGTGCAGGAGTGGAACAGGTGGACGGTTAAGACGGGCTCCAAGGAGCGCCCAGACTCGTGGATAGTCCACTACGACGAGGTGCTCGCCGCGCTGGAGGAAGGCCCTCTATCTATGAGCGAGCTTCTAGAGAGATACAGCCCCGTGAGCGACCATCCAAGGCGGATACTGAGCAGGACAGTGAGGGAGATGAGCCTGAAGGGCCTCATATGCAACGCTGAGCCTAGGGGACCGTGGTACCATGACACGGAGCATACCTACGCGGACGTGAAGCGATGGGTGCCAGGCATGAAAGAGACCGAAGAATCCCGGGCCCAGGAAACACTGATGAAAGCCTATCTGAGAGCGTATGGTCCGGCAACGGTACAGGACTACGCCTACTGGACTGGAATGAAGGTCTCCGCCGCGAGAGAAGTATTGAGAAGAATAGATTCCGAGCTAGTGGCGGTGGAGGCCTCCGGACAGAAGGGGAAGCTGTACGTTCCAGGGGACACTCTTCAAGAATTGGATCGCGTGGAAGTGGTTCCGTTAGCCCGGCTGCTCCCCAAGTTCGACGCCCTCATCATGGGGCAGCGGGACAAGAAACGGTTCATGGACGAGGCCGCGAGAAAACGTGTCTTCCTGCCGGCTGCCGAGGTGTCGGCGACGGTGCTCGTCGACGGCAGAGTGGAGGGAGTCTGGGTGATGAAGAAAGAAGGAGACGCGTGGAGCCTCAGCGTTGAGTTATTCAGAGAGCTAGACGAGGAGCACATGGACCTGCTTTGCAGTGAGATCCAGAGCATGAAAGGGTTCACCGGCTTCGAGATAAGTGAGGAGGTCTCTGTAGTCTAGGCTAGTTGCTACTTGAGCAGTTAGGTTTAAAGAGCCCTCAAAGGTTACCTGTCTCTGGTTCATGTGAGTGACTCAGAGCGGTTCCACGACCTCATGTTCGAGGTGAGCAACGAGGACAGGGTCAACATCCTCAGGGAGCTGAGAGAGAAGCACTCCACCTACAGCGACCTGTCACGGAAGCTGGACATTACGACTCAGGAGGTGAGTCGCCACCTCTCGAGGCTCACCGAGAACGGCCTCACGACCAGGAGGACTGACGGCCTCCTTGAACTCACGTCCTACGGGGAGCTTGTGCTCAGGCAGCTCAACGCCGTTGAGTTCACGTCGAAGCACCGCGAATACTTCGTGAGCCACGTGCTGAGCGGCCTGCCGGATAAGTTCGTGTCCAGGATGGGGGAGCTCAGGGAATGCACGCTCAACCTGGACGTCATGGTGTCAATACACAGGATCCAGAAGATACTGCAGGAGGCCGAGAAGTACGTCTGGAACCTCAACCGCCCATACATCGCGAGCGCCTTTCCCTACATAAAGAATATTTTCGAGAGAGGGGTTGAAGGCCGGTTCCTCCACGGCGAGGACCTCCAGCTCCCGGACGAGATGCGAGGCGAGAGAGAGAGCGTGTGTTCAGCGACGACGAGGTCAGGAGACTCAAGGCCACAGGGCTCTACAAGGAACGGCTAGTCGAGGCCGGGCTCGTCATTTACATCTCTGAGAAGGAGGTCGCCCTCCTCTGCTTCCCCGAAGCCGATGGCAGGTTTGACTATATGGGCTTCACAACAACCGACCCCGACGCTTTAGAGTGGTGCAGAGACGTATTCCTCCATTACTGGGAGCATGGGGCAGAAATCAAGTAATCTCCACTACTCGTGGTGAACGAAAGGAGTTCTTATCTC
>DAOVEE010000058.1 GCA_030669135.1 Candidatus Bathyarchaeota archaeon
CTAGCCCCATAATGAACCCCGGGGCCCTCAGCAAATCATCCGACGAGGTCGAGGTGGGAGGCGTGGAGCCCAGGACGCTCGGCCCCATCATGGAGCTGCGGCTCCCACCCAAGACAAGGTACCTAAGAAGGGTGCCCGCGGAGAACTACACCGGGGGCAGATGGTACCCCGTGACCGGCTTCACGTCCGAGCCTTATGAGGGAGACCTTATACCGGACTCCACGGTGGGCGCGTCTGCCACCGTAAACAACCAGTTCTACGTGAACCCCCTCACCGTGTTCACAGGATACGTGACTGTGGCGCCGAAGACCCAGTCGGTGATATTCAACGGCAGCCTCAGGTACTACCCTGAGGCGCAGAGCTTCGAGTCAACCGAGGCATTCACCGAGCCGTACTGGGTGAGCCACGCGATACACGCCTTCTCCGACGCAGCGCTCCGAGCCGCGGAGCCGGTCCCCACCGAGGCCACCCTCGACGTGCCAGAGCGGATGGAGTCGCGGCTCAGGGATCGCGCGCTGGAGGTGACGGAGGGTAAGACAAGCCCCTACGAGAAGTACAAGGCCATAGAGGACTACCTGCGGGATAACTACGAGTTCAGCGAGGATTTTCAACAACCACCGCCTGGAATCGATCCCGTATTATGGTTCCTTTTTAATGTGCCAAAAGGAACCGGCGCCCACTTCAACTCCGCGCTGATACTGATGGCCAGGAGCATCGACCTCCCCGCGAGGGCCGTCATAGGGTTCATGATAGACCCGTGGGCTGAGCACCAGTACGTCATGCCGCAGCAGGCCTACCTCTACGCGGAGGCCAATCTGGGCAGCCTGGGCTGGACCATCTTCGACGCCACCCCCAAGCACTTCGACGAGGGCGAGGTCAACATCACGAGGGAGGCGACCTTCACCAACATCACGGGGAACGACCCTGTGGCGTTCAAGGGAAAGACGTTCAACGTCTGGGGCACCGTGACGAACGTCAACGGCTCGGCGGTGAGCGGCCTACAGGTGGAGATTATACTCAAGGTAGACAAGATGGACACGAACGAGACCGGGCTCATCGTGGGCGTCGGCTTCGTGGAGGAGGGCTTCTTCAACGTGACCTGCGACGCGTCGCCGGAGCTCGCGGTCGGGGACTACAACCTCATAGCCCACACCCTGGAGAACAGGCGGTACCTGGAGAGCGTCAGCGACCCACCCATACGGTTGATGTCGGAGACCGACGTCACCATCTCCGGCCCCAAACGGGTCTACGCCGAAAAGAACATAACGTACAAGGGCTACATCGTGGAGACGGCCACGGGTGAGCCTCTCCCCAACGCCACTCTACGCGTATGGTACCTGAACAAGACCATGGATCTGGTGAGCGACGGCTGGGGCCAGATCAGCTTCCCGGCGCTGTTCCCGGAGGACGGCGACGCCACCATCAGGATGAGGATGGGAGACACAGACTACTACGTGGGCTCCTACACGTCCTTCGGCGTCAGCGTGATGCTGCCGCCGCCCTCCCCCGACAACCTGCTGGCCCTGCTCTTCGGGTTCCCACAGAACATAATAATCGCGCTGAGCGGCGCCATGGGCGTAGGCGTACTTGCAGCCAGAAGAAGCAGGCGGATGAAGCAGGAAGACTTCACGGAGCCCAGAGTAATCCTCCCGGCAGGGAGAGAGAGAATAGGGTACGAGGACGGCGTCCCCCTGGAGTACAGCAGCTACGAGGAGGGCGTGGTGAAGCTCTTCAACAGGTTCTACGTCTCCATGATGCGCATATACGGGG
Organism: Candidatus Bathyarchaeota archaeon; assembly: GCA_030669135.1. GTDB lineage: Archaea > Thermoproteota > Bathyarchaeia > TCS64 > TCS64 > RBG-16-57-9. The sequence goes on from DAOVEE010000058.1 coordinate 1,771, forward strand.
ACATAGACGACACGATGACTCCGAGGGAGTTCGAGTACATCCTCATAGACAGGCTGCCGGTGAACGCCCACGCCGCCCTGGAGGACCTCGTCACCAGCTACGAGATAGCCATGTACAGCAACATGCCCATCTCGGTGGAGGACTTTAAGCGTACCAACGCGACAATAGATTTAATCGTAGAGTTGATGAAGAATGGAAGCTGAGAACCGCGGCCGGCTGATCAGGGCCACAGTGCTTTACTTGTTCGTGGCCGTCGTGCTCAGCGGCATCAGCTTCGCCACACCCTACACCGTTGGCGACTTCGGGACCTTCCTCCCCTACATGCCCGACTCGCTTATCAACGTGGGCATAAGCGTGGTGCTGCTGCCGCTGCTGGCGGGAATCACGCTGTGGTACCTGGGCGCCCTCCTGAGCATCATCTTCGAGGGGAAGCTCAACAGGGTGATAGTGAGCGGCCTCTACGCCGGCGGGTTCGTCGCTATAATAGCCGTCTTCATGGTGCTCCAGCCCATAAGCGAGCCCAGCAAGATGGCGGGCTACCTAGTCATAGCGGCGTTCGCCCTCTTCTTCACGTACAACATCCTATCAGCCGTCGCCGAGATAAGGGACCAGTTCTACATACGCGTCATATCGGGCTCCGCCACCATATTCATAATCGGCCAGATAGCAATACAGATGGTAAACCTTTACATGACGAACCCAGGGGTCCCAGTCTCGGGACAGGTGCTCCTCATAAGGGACATGCTGAACTGGGGCTTCGCCGTGGCGGCCGCCATAACCATGATAGGCATATTCAGGGACTCCAAGAACCCGTACCTGGCGGAGATAGGCGGCATAGCGGCTAGCTACTCCTTCGTGCTTGCCATGAGCCTCATCGGTACGCTGTACGTGAACTTCATAACCGGGAGGCTCAAGGCCGTGTCCCCGGTGATAGAGCAACTCTCCCCCTATGTGGAGTGGACCGGCATCGTCATAGTGGGAGCCCTCATATTCACCGTCATGAGGCGCGGCATGAAGGAGAGCATGATGACCCCCATAGAGGTAGGGCCGTGGGTCAAGCACATCCAGGACACCAGCGCCACCAAGGGAAAATCCCTCACGGACTTCACCGAGATACTCGACGAGTTCGTCAGGGACGGGAAGAAGGAGAGGGTGCTGGTGAAGCTTTTCATGTTCCTGGACGAGAACAGGGCGGCGGAGGCCGAGATAACGGTGACCCTGAGGGAGCTCATAAACTACGAGGACGAGAGGCCCCCCAGCTTCAGCAGGCGGGGCACCTCCGACAGGATAGAGAGAGTGAACCAGGAGAGACGCCTCGAGCTGCTGGGGCGTACCGTGGAGGGGATAGACCGGCTGGGGCTGGGCGGACTGCTCAGGAAGCCTGAGCAGCGCGTGAGTCAAGAAAGCATGATAGAGAGTTTGGAGGACTGAGAATGCAGGAAATGCACGTCGACAGAGTTAGGGCGATAAGCAACGCCATACTGGAGGGACTGGGCAAGATCTATGTAGGCAAACGCGTGGTGCTACGGAAGCTGCTGGCCTCGAGCCTGGCCAACGGTCACGTGCTCTTCGAGGACTACCCGGGCCTAGGAAAGACACTGCTGGCCAAGCTGTACGCCAGGATCACCGGGTGCCACTGGAGCAGGATACAGTTCACCCCGGACCTGATGCCAGCCGACATCCTGGGCACCAGGGTCTGGCATATGCAGGAGAGCAGGTTCGTGCTGGAGCGGGGCCCCATATTCACAAACGTGCTGCTGGCCGACGAGATCAACAGGTCGCCCCCCAAGACCCAGGCAGGCCTCCTGGAGGCCATGGAGGAGCGGCAGGTAACCATAGAGGGCGAGACCCACAAGCTGGCGCCGCCGTTCTTCGTCATCGCCACCCAGAACCCCATAGAGATGGAGGGCACATACCCGCTGCCAGAGGCCCAGATGGACAGGTTCCTCCTGAAGCTGAACATGGGGTACGTCGAGACCCTGGCCCAGGAGAGCCTCATCATGAAGCGCCGCATCTACTGGAAGCAGGATGACCCGTCGGAGCTCATACAGCCCATCACCAACGAGGCAACCTTCCAAGCGATGCAGAAGTTCATAGAGGAGCGCATATACGTAGACGACAAGATCATCGACTATATCAGCCAGATAATCAGGGAGACCAGGAGGCACCCCGTCGTGGAGGTGGGGGCGAGCCCCAGAGGCGGGCTTTCGCTCCTCAAGGTGGCCCGAGCCCACGCCGCCATCACGGGCCGAGGCTTCGTGACCCCGGACGACGTCAAGATGTTCGTCCACGACGCCATAGGACACAGGGTGATGATGAAGATGGAGTACGTGCTGGAGGGCAGCTTCAGCGTCGACGCCGTCCTCAACGAGATACTCGAGCAGATAGAGGTACCGAAAGAGTTCATAGGTAAGAGATGACAGCCCGGACACTGACCCAGGACACCCTAGAGCTGGTGGTTACCGCCGTCACGTTCCTAGTGCTGGGCATGTTTCTGGGGAACATGATCCTCATCACCCTAGGGCTGGCCCCCGTCATCTTCCTGACGACGGGGATCCTCATAGGGCAGCCAAGGGTGACGTCGGTGGAGCGCGTCGGTAAAGACGTCAAGGTGAACGTGGACGACAAGGTGAGAGACAGGCTCACAGTGACCATAGAGGGAGGGCCGGGCCTCGTCACCGTTTCCGACATCCTCCCCGGCAGCTTCTTCCTCGACGAAGGAACCAACTTCAAGGCCCTCTGGAAGGGCCTCGCCCCGAAGACCGTCGAGTTCGGGTACATGGCGGTGTGCGCCAAGAGGGGGTACTTCGACCTCCGCGAGGTGGCCTACGAGGTGCGTCACCCCCTGGTGATAAGCAGCAACGTCCTGGGCACCCTCAACGCCAAGAGGGCCGTGGTGGTCCAGCCCCAGCCCCTCTTCGTCAGGAAGATCAAGAACCACAAGAGCATAAGCAAGATACCCATGCCCATGGACGCCAGGTTCAGGTTCGGCATCCCCACCACCGACTTCAGGGAGATAAGGGACTACACCGCCGGCGACCACTACCGCTCCATCAACTGGAAGGCCTCGGCGAAGCTCATGAGCATCAGGCCCGGTAGATTCCTCGTCAACGAGTACGAGAAGGAGGGCAAGAAGCAGGTGTGGATATTCCTCGACAGCGCCGCCCACATGGCGTTGGGGACCGCCGTCAACAACACCCTGGAGTACGCGATAAGGGCGGTCATGGGGTTCACCAACTTCTACATCGACAGGGACTGCCGCGTCGGTTTCTGCGTCTACGACCACGACGCCTACCAGTGGGAGGGCACCTTCGTCAGGAAGGAGGCGCCCGAGATAGACGAGAGCATCCTAGAGGGCATAGACCAGATAGAGGACATCTCGGAGGAGGAGAGGACCCGGGAGCCCACCGTCAGGCAGAAGACCAGAAGCAGGGTGCTGTTCCCGGACGTGGGGAAGCGGCAGCAGTACAAGATCACGAGGGAGCTCCTCCACGTCGACATCAGGTACAGCAGCGAGAGCCTCAAGGAGGCGGTGCACAGCTGCCGCCGCTACATCGTGGGCACCCAGCCGCTCTTCGTCATCGTCACCATGGTGGAGCCCGAGAAGATCAAGGGCACCATAGAAGGCGTCAGGCAGCTCCACAGGTACGTGGGCCGAGCCAGCACCAAGCCCGCCATAATCATCTTCAACGTGCAGGGCTACAGCATCGCCGCCCAGACTGAGGAGGAGAAGATAGCCGCCGGGTTCCTCACGTACCACAACCAGCCATACTACGACGCCCTCAGGGGCATGGGCTGCATAGTAGTCAACTGGGACCCGGTGGGGGAGAGCTTCGCGCATGCGCTGCAGCGCCAGAGGGTGGGGAAATGAGGGAGAACGTGATCCGGTCCGTGGAGCTGGGAGTCGCCCTGGCCGCCTGCTACATGGCGGCCGTCACCATGGTCCAGACCACCCTCTACGAGAGGATAATCAACATGATCACAGACAGCTTCATCGGGCCCCTCCTGGAGCCATACATGCCCTACTTCAACCTCGCCGTCATTGTGCTGGCGCTCGCTCTCTGCTTCATGCTCTGGAGGAAGGGAGACATCGAGTCGTTCGGCAGGTTATTCAGCCTCAACATGCTCATGTTCTTCCCCGCCGTTCTGGACTTCAGCACCTTCAACTGGGTCGGCCTTATACTGGACCTGATGCCCAGCCCCAGGGTCACGGACCTCTGGGTCTTCAGCGTCGGCCTACTCCTACAGGTGACTTACCTCATGCTCAGGTACACCTACAGGTTCAGGGAGGACCGCGTGGAGCTTCTCAACAGAGGCGCGCTGGAGGAGGACATCAATCAGGTCAGCCGGGGCCAGATGGGGTACCTCACCCTCATCGTCTCGGCCACCACCGCGACGACGGCCGTCATCTACGTCGTGGTGCCGTACCTCAACGAGTACTTGCGGCAGTCCCTGAACTCGCTGCCTTACTTCATCCGCAGCAAGGCCCCCGTGTTCGTGGGGATCATAGTCATACTGGGGATAGCCACTAGCCTCATACTGTATCTACGCGGCTCCGAGTAGCGAGGACCTAGCCCTGCAAACATTTTCCAGTGCCATGACTCCATCGACTTAAAGAGCGGGGGTTACTATCCATGGAGCCTTCTAGAAGCGGATGTTATCCGGGAAACCTTGGAGGCTAATCGGGGTATGTGCGCTGTCTCTTAGAGGATGGCGCCCGGCTCATACGCGGCTTCTTTGCCATACTTCTTGAGGAGCGGCGCGGCCTTCTCCTTGACCGCCAAGATCTGCTGGTAGGCGTTCCCGACGAAGTGGCTCTTGTCCCTCAGGACCCCGCGGAGCTCCTTAGGCGTGACGCCCACGGCCTTGAAGACAGGCTCCCCCGCCAGCAGCTCTACGAGCCTGTTGTCGGAGGTTCCACTCTCCCTCATCCGGAGCGCCTCGGCTACGGCGTGTTTCTTGATGGCGGCGTGGGCTTCCTCCCTCCCCATGCCGTGCTTGACGGCCAGGGCGAGGATCTCGGTGGTGGCGAGGAACGGGAGGTACCTGTCCAGCTCTCTGCCGATGACCGCCGGGTAGGCGCCCATCTGGTTGAGGACCGTGAGGGTGGTCTCGACGAGGCCGTCGGCGGCGTAGAACGCGTCAGGCATTATCACCCTGCGTATCGCCGAGCACGAGACGTCGCCCTCCTCCCACTGGTCGCCGGCGAGCCTCGACGCGCCGTCGGCGTACATCTTCTGGAGCTCGCTGAAGGCGCAGATGCGCTCGGTGCTCCGGGTGTTCATCTTGTGGGGCATGACGGTGCTCCCCACCTGGCCCTCGGCGAAGCCCTCCGTGACGAGCTCGTGACCGGCCATGAGCCTTATGGACTTGGCGAAGTTTTCGCACGCGGAGGCGAGGGCCGCGAGGTGGCTCGTCGCCTTGAAGTCCAGGCTCCTCGGGTAGACCTGGCCCGTGGAGTGCATGAGCTCCGTGAACCCGAGCTCCTCTGCCACCATCCTCTCAAGCTTGAGCGCCTTCTCGGGGGAGCCGAGGAGGTTAGCCATGTCGAACTGGGTGCCCACGGCTCCCTTGACGCCTCTGAGCGGGTAGCCTTCGATGAAGGCCTCGAACTCCTTCAGGTGTATGAGGAGCTCCTCCGCCCACATGCTGAACCTCCTGCCCAGCAGCGTGGTCTGCGCCGGCTGGTGGTGGGTCCTTCCGGTGAGCTCGACGCCGCTGTACTCCTCCGCCTTTTCCAGCAGGTGGCGGAGAACCGAGACGTACTTGCCGTGGATGAGCGTCATCGCGTCCCTGATCTGGAGCTGCTCCACGTTGTCTGTGAGGTCCCTGCTTGTGAGGCCCAAGTGTATGTACTCTGCGCCGCCCGCCGCCTGGTTGTAGGCCTCTATCTTGGCCTTGACGTCGTGCTTGGTGCGTAGCTCGATCTCCTTGATGCGCTCAAGGTCTATGTCGTTCTTGGCCGCCTCGTAGCTCTCTATGACGGCGTCGGGGATGTCCATGCCCAGCTTCTTCTGGGCCTTGAGTACGCTGAGCCACAGCTCACGCTCCATGAGGGTCTTGCCTTCCTCGCTGAATATCCTGTTCATCTCACGGGTCGCGTACCGTTGACTCAGGACGTTGGGGTTCAACTACTCCGCCTCTTGTATTTGAAAAGGCTTTGAGGATAAAAGAGTGATTAGGGTCTCGGGACGGCCCTGATGTTATGGAACGATGGCCTCTTGGAGACCTTCTCGTAGCCCTCGGGGTTGGCCCTCCTGTAGTCTTCTGTGGGCTTCGCCTCGTTCACAGCTCTCTCGCCGCCCACTGCACCATGTTTCTCCACAGGATGCCGTAGCCGTCCCACTCGGCGAACTCCTTTGGGCACCAGTGTGGGCCGATATCCGTGGTGAAAGCCACGGCTCTGCCTGAGCCGTACTCACCCACCACCAGAAGAGGGTCGTCGTCAACCTTAGCCAGCGTCTCTGCTCCACTTTTCGGTTCGACGAGGTTGTACCCCAGTATGTGAGGCCATCTATCGGGCAGCTCATCGACTATCGGGTGCCTAACCTGTTTAACCGGCTGCACTCCTTCGGGCCGCTCGCACCTGTCGTCGGTAGCCATCATCTCGACGGGCAGCACGTCCGCGACTGGGCTCCTCTGGTACATGGCGGCGCCGTTGATGCCTTGGTAGCTCATGTAGCCTCCCGCCATGATGAGGCCGCCGCCCTGCTCCACGTATCTGGCGATGGTTTTCAGGCGGTTGGGGGTTCTCTCGCCGTGGAGCCACGTCCTTGGGTGGAGCAGGAAAGTGTCGGCGCCCACGTCGCTAAGCAATACCGCGTCGTAGCTGAGCTCGTCTACGTCGAAGGGGAACTCGTTGGCGGCCACGTGGGCCGGCATGTGGGTGACATCCACACCCTGCCCATCCATGGCTTCGCTGAACCATTTAAGCCCCGTCTCGTATGACCCACTGACGAAGTGGTTGAAGCCCTTGTAGTGGGTGGTGACGCTTACCCAGCTCTCGCCCACCAATAGCGCGTTTGTCATGGTAACTAGCACGAGGCACATCCACTATATATTTATTCAACTGTTTTCTCTACGCTAGTGGTTGGTGAGCTGGGGGGCGGCTTTCGGGCCACTGGTCTGAGGAAACTCCAACCACCACGTAGGGCTGCGACGCCGCGAGGCGTAAGGGGAGACCCTTGGCAACAGACAGAAACGATACCTCCCGTGGCATGCGATGATTCCTAGGAGGATGAGGTCGCCACGGGCCTGGGTGAGACGACTGACCCGCAGGGTGCAAGGGCAAATAGGCGCCGAATCCCTCCTACGGGGGGCGCGGGTAGCCTGCATAGCTGAATGCCGCCGAAGGACAGAAGATGGGTTACACCCAGCACACCAACCACTTGGGTCACGTAGCTTTTTCAATGAAATCCTTTGAAGTGATAGGCTGGATGTGGCTCGACGCTTTATTGAGCTCCTCGTCATAGGTGACTATGTAACCGGCGTCGTTCAAAAGCCCCGAGGCTACGATGATGGAGTCAGGCATCCTGAGCCCCGTCTCTGCTCTGACCCTGCCCGCCCTATCCGCGACATTGACGTCAACGTCAACGACACGGTAATACTCTGAGGACAACAAGTGTAAAAGCAACGCCTTCCACCCTTTCTCGTCGCCAACGCCATAGTAACCGGTGGAGAGCTCTGCGAGCGTCACTGTGGAGACTACCGCCCTCACTCTTCCCTCATCTATCAGGTCCAGCAACCCACTAGACGAGACGAACATGGGCTCCTCCCTGTTGATCACGTTTAGGAACACGTTTGTGTCAAGGATTACAGTCTCTGCCATTCACCCCGTAGCCTCCGCTGGAACTCCAAGCTCGACTCGGGCCACGGTTTCTGCCTACCAAGTATGTCGGACAGCTTCTCATCCCGCACCTTCTTGATAACCG
>DAOVEE010000132.1 GCA_030669135.1 Candidatus Bathyarchaeota archaeon
TCCCGTAGACGTCCGGCCCCACCTTCCCCTTCATCACCACTGGCACGTCCCTCCAGATATCCGGTACCCCCATCGGCAGCTGAATATTACTGAACACCAGCTGACCCCCCCGAGTCACATAGGTCTGGGTCAGCTCGTAGAACATCATCTGGGCAAGCTGCTTGACCTGCTTATAGTTCAGGCCCCTCATGAACGGCGCCAGGAACATGGTGTAGTACATGAAGCCCTGTCCGCCGCTGAAGTTGGTCTGCCCCGCCGCCAGCACCTTGACGCTGTGGAGTATGGCCACCTCGGGCTGTTTGGCGGGACCGGCCACGCTGCTCTGGTAGCCTTTTCCGTCGGGAAGCAGCCCATAGTAGAGGAAGTACCTGAGGTCCCAGTCCTGGCAGAACGGCCTTGTGCCGAAGTACTCCAAGGTGTGGATGTGAATGTCTCCCTGGTGGTGGGCCGTCGACAGCTTCGGGTCCATCAGCAGCAGGTACTGCTCCTTGCTCAGCCTGTCAGCCTTCTTCTTGTGCACCGTCTCGGGGTTTGGCTGCAGGTTGGCGTTCTCCTTGGCCTCGAAGCCGTTCCCCATGTCGATCTGGTACGCGTCGTAGAGGGGCGCCCCGACCCTGGTGAGGAGGTTCCTGTAGATCTGGAACTCGGGTATCTCGTGGCTCCAATCAAGAAGTATGTTGTTTGTGATCTCCCTCACCATGGGCCCCGACACGTATCGGGGACGAGTGAGCTTGATGCGGCGCTCAGCCTCGTCGGCCACCTTCTCGGCTGCCATCTCGCTTATAGCTGGGATGTCGAACATCTCCTCGGCGAGCGTGGTCTCCTTGTCAAGCATGTCAATGATTCTCGTCTTGTCCCACGGGATCAGGTAGCCGTCCGTGGTGCGAACCATGGGCATGCCCATGTAAACGTTCTCCGTATAGAACTCCTCTATCCTCCGCTGGTAAGGCGGCAAATCACGATTCCTAGCCATTCAATACCTCCAAAACCAAATCCTGTTTCAGCTTCTCTCCGTCAAACAATTTCTCGGAGGGCTCCACCCTGGCGTTGTCGCCTACCGTCAGTATGGGTGGGTTACCGAACATGTTCATCATTATGAAATCTGTCTGGGCCTCTGTGTCAAACCATCTGGCCTCGAAATCAACGTCACTGCCCTTTAGGAAATTTTTAAGCTTATCGCATTTAGGGCAATCAGGCAGAGAGTACAACGTCACCTTCATTTTACCTGCAACATCCTCTAGTGCATCTCCTCGATGGAAACCACTACATGTAGATGCAATTAATACGCGAATCGTTCTATATTATCTTAATCATTCACGCCCTAATACTCAAAGATGTTTCCGGTAGAATAATCACGATATCCTTGGATTGTATGAGATTGTCTCAAAGGAAGTAAATCATAGGGACAGTTGATACTCGATTCACGATGTTTTATATATTCTGCGTCATATTGGTTAATCGATAAGATAGAGAATTATTCGGTGCGCCGACATGATAATAATCTGCCTCGTGGGACAACACTACCGTCGAGCCTTCGACGGGATAAGGTACTGGAGCAAGGTGCATGGAATAACCAAGCTTTACCTGCTCCACAGCGACACGGAGGCAGAGGATAACCCCTTCGCTTACATGAGCGAGACCAACGCCGAGGAGCTCAGGGAGAAGCTGGAGATCCTAGACCCCATAATGGTGGGGTTCAAACCAATGGATCAGAGGAGCGTCTTCCGCACCATATACGGTATCATGAGCCAGGCGAGGGACGCGGGCGAGGATGTGCTCATAGACATCACCAGCACCACCAACACGGCAATGGGCATAGCACTTACCATCGCCCTCATGTTCCGGAACGCCCGTGTCTACAGCGTACCAAGCGCCGACCCCGGATGGTACGTCAACGGGAAGCCCGGGGACCCATCCTTCGAGAAGTGGTTCGAGCGCGCGCGGGACCAACCCAGCAGGGACCCCACTGAGATACAGCTCCCCGGCTACAGGCTGGAGCCCAGCAGTAAGCACGAAGAGAAGGAGTGGGAGCGCGAGAAGAAGCTTCTGGTACTGCTGAGGGAGCACGGCGGCGAGGCCGATAGCATCAGCGGCATCATCAGATGGTTCGGGTACAAGGCCGCCAACAGCACCCTCAGGAACAGGTTCAGCAGGATCGTGGCCCGGTTGGAGATGAAGGGCCTCGTGGACGCCGAGAAGGGCAGCAAGATGAAGGTCATAAGCCTCACCGAGTTCGGCGTCATATTCGCGGAGGCTCTCGCCGAGGGCGCAGCACAACCGACATCTAACTAAACCCGCTAAGTTTATTTTTTAATACAAAAGAGAGCCATAAGTTCGATCATTCTTTTCTTAACTCTTTAACTTGTGGAGCGCAGCAGCTATCGATGTAATATCGCTGACGTGCATGAGTCTTAGAGGTATTAGGCTACACGTCGGGCCACCCCGTTTTCAGCTATCTTTTTATTGAAGCCATGCAGTTTCCACAAATAACTGAGGATAACAAATGAAAGCACAGGTCACGTTGACCCCGGCTGAGGGGAAGAGGCTCATAGCCAAGGCAATATCATGCATGGATTCCGTGCAGAAGGCCTACAAGGAGGGCATACTGATCATCGCCACGAGCACCACCACGGCCTACGTCGCCGAGGAGCTCATGGGTAAGGAGATCAACAAGGGGATGTTCACGGCGGGCGTCGTGACGAAGGAGGGCGCCAGCATCACGAAGGCTGACGGCAGGTACAAACACTACGTCTTCGAGAAAGGAGCGCTGAAGGAGTGCACCACCCCCGAGCTCGTACCATACCTAGCGAGGATGGGACCCGACGACGTCATGATCAAAGGCGCCAACGCCATCGATCCCTTCGGAGCCGCCGGCATACTGCTCGCAGGATCCGGAGGAGGTACCATAGGTACAGCTTGGGGCCACCTGATAAGGAACGGCGCCCAGCTCATCATAGCCGCAGGGCTTGAGAAGCTTGTACCGGGTCCTCTGGACGGCGTGGCGCCCATGATGGGCACCGAGGTCATCGACAAGGCCATGGGCTGGAAGTGCGGCATGATGGTCGTACAGGGCCAAATCATCACAGAGATGGAGGCCATGAAGATGCTCTTCGGTGTCGATGTGATACCGGTGGCCGGCGGGGGGATCGACGGGGCCGAGGGATGCAAGATATTCCTGTTAGGGGGGCCCGACGAAAACGTGGAGCTGGCCTACGAGGTGCTCTCAGAGATCAAGGGCGAGCCTAAGCTAAGCACCAGTATCATGGATAAGCCGAAGGACGCGTAGAGCCTAGGCTCTCCACTCTATATCTTCCGCGCCGTGGAAACGGGCGAACTCCTCTATGTTTCTTGACAGTTTATCCTCGTAGTCTTCCGTGGGCTTGAAGCCGTCCTCCACCCAGTAGCCGCGTATGATCATCACGTTTTTCTCCCTGTCCATCTTGGGCTCGACCCGTGCGACGAGGCGGTCGCCGTAGAGAACTGGGAGATGATAGTACCCGTAGACCCGCTGATCTTTGGGGACGTAGGTCTCTAGACGGCGCTCGAACCCGAAGAGCTCCATGATCCGCTCCCTGTTCCACATCATGTTGTCGAAGTAGACGAAAAGCCGCACTTCGTCGAAGCCGAAGCCTGAGCCTGGCTCTTCAAGTCTATCCAGGTCCCCGGGGAGACAGTAGTACGGGTTCTTGTCTCCATCGACGCTGTGCTTCACGGCCTCTTCCTCGGAGACGAGCCGGTCCAATAGTTCCTTCAGTTGCTTGGATGTACGGTCTAGTTTCACCGACCAGGGGTGATAGTACTTCCTTACCTCCTGGGGCTTGACCAACCCTAGGCAGCTCATGGTCTTCAACGCGAAGAACCTCACTCTCTCGTCGTCGCTTGGCTCTGAGGTGTCCACGCCTGTGGGCAACACGTTCTCGGCTAGGTCATAGTATCTCTGGAAGTTCTCCCTGCGGTCGATCAAGAGTATCCCGGCGCCGAATAGCAGCTCCAGCGCTAATTTGGCGGGCTTCCAGTTCCACCAGCCGCCTTTCCTCTTAGGCCCCTCGAAGTCTTTGGACGACAGGGAGCCTTCGTCACGGACTCTGCTGAGGACCCTGTCAAGCAGCTCGGGGTCCGCCTTGCTCCTCTTACTGAACCTGGCCCTCATCTCCTCTCTTCTTACGTTCATCGACTTGATGTAGTACCTGTAGTCCTTGAATGGGACATAGCATGCAGAGTGGGCCCAGTACTCGAAGAGCAGCCTGTCCCTGTACGCCAACTCGTGTAGATCCTCCTTGTCGTACTGGCCGAGCCTCGTCCACAGCGTCAGGTAGTGGGCTCGTTCGACGACGTTTATGGTGTCGATCTGGAGGCAGCCGAGGCTGTCTATAGTGTCGTATACGTCGCTTTTATCGACGTGATCCGGGAACCTGCCTACGCCTTGTTTCTCCAGCATCAGCCGTCTTACGGTCTCTCTGGTTACGGGCAAAACACAGTTTTAAGCGTCTATAGGTTTTTAATGGTTACCCAAACACGTGTCGATAGGTACTCCCATAAAACTCTGGTAGACTCCGGGCTCCTTGCGAAGATGACCGCCTTCTTCACCCGGGCACCCGCCACACGTATGTCATAACCATCAAAGATCACGCGTCTCTGTAAGGTTACTGCCGAGCAGCTGACACCGTTGAAAAGGATAGAGCTATCCTTTAAAACCACCACTGTATTGTCTGAGTACCATGTCCAAGAGGCCTGCCTGGGAGATCCAGCGAGAGGTGAGGGTGAAGGCCGAGGAGGAGGCCAGCTCTGAGTACGGCTGCCCGCCGAACCAGAGGACCCTTCAGCAGCACATCCGTTTCGGCGTAGTCGTCCTCGACAAGGTGCCTGGCCCCACGAGCCACGAGGTGGCCTTCTGGGTCAAGAAGCTCCTCGAACTGGACAAGGTGGGCCACGGAGGCACGCTTGACCCTAAGGTGACCGGTGTCCTGCCTGTCACTCTCCAGGCATCGACTAAGGTTGTGCAGGCTCTCCTCACCGCGGGTAAGGAGTATGTCTGCGTGATGAGGACCCACCGCGAGGAGAAGGAGCAGAGGGTCAGGGATGCGTTGACGCTTTTCACGGGCGAGCTCTTTCAGAGGCCTCCGCTGAGATCCAGCGTCAAGCGCCGGCTGCGGACTCGTTGGATCTACGGTGTAGATTTCTTTGAGGGCGACGGCAAGAACTGGCTCTTCAAGGTGGCTTGCGAGAGCGGCACCTACATACGTAAGCTCTGCTACGACGTCGGCGAGTATCTGGGAGCGG
>DAOVEE010000006.1 GCA_030669135.1 Candidatus Bathyarchaeota archaeon
AACGACCTTCAACACGGCGCATCTCCATGGACTCCGCAGCCCTCCTCCTCAAGTCGGCTATGCTGCCCCAGTAGTCCTTCATCTCCTCCTCGGAGACGTCGGACCACAGTCCGGCGCAGTCCGCGAGCCTGCGGCGTCTGGCGAGCCTCCTAATGGTCTCCGTGAAGCTCTCTCCCTTGAGTTTCATCTTCTTGAGGAGCTCGTAGGCATCCTCCGACACTGATACCGTTTTTGACGCCAAGACGCTGTCTACATCTACATATACATATGTAAAAATAAGTGTTACGGAGCAGGATCATGGTCAAAGAAGGTAATGGAATCGAAACCAGAATAGGTGAAAACCCGCCTCTTTATCTTGCCTTGATTTATTAGGGTTAATCTAGATCTAATATGTTAAGGCTTATTACCACCAATAAGACCGCAGACTAAAACTCCTCGACGGCGACGCGCTCATGAGGCCTTCACTTTCAATTGACCCTCAGTAGCGACTGAACCTTCATATACTTTATAACAACATCCAAAGAACCACTACACAGAACTACCGCAAACCATGGGTGAGGCACGTGACCGTGAGTAAAGCCTCCCGAAGCATTAAAGAGAAAAGTTGCTTGACTCTTAGACGCCACGAGGAGGGCTCTCCTTGAGGGAGAAGGACGACGTCGTCCACGTCAGGTGCATCATAAAGGGGGAGCCCGCCCGGATGATCCGGGAGCTGAAGCGCAGAGGCACAGTCACCAGCGTCAAGGAAGCCGTCGTGCAGGGCATCTTCACCTACTACGACACCATACTGCAGCTCGACCTGAAACGACTCGAAGTAGAGAGATCGAGAGACTCAACCAGCTACACACCTGACGAAGACAACACTCCAGAGCACTAGAGTCAGCTGAGTCTACGGGTCTGCGCCCTCTCCCCGTTCTGGGTTTCAAACCCTCGCTCGATGAGGTGCTCGATGTAGCTGGATCTCTTCGCCAGCCCCCTACGCCTCTCTATCTTCTCTATGAGCGTGTCGCTGAGGGTGATGCTTATCCTAATCTTCATCATGATCTTAAAAGACATTGTACCTAATACCTTATCTCCTCTACTCTTCCCTGCTTCGACCCAAACATATCCCAATCTAATCCACACCACACGACTTTCCCATGTGTAACCATCTAAATTCACGCATCGTGACACCACGATATTTATTTAAACGCCTCAATTATAAATAACATAACATCCTACATCTACCACTAATCATATTCCTCCCACTAATCCCAACCACATTTATTAGCATCACTTTCCTCCAATCATATTGACTGTGAGGTTCAGCGATGCAAATCAACACGCCCATCGCGAAGGCACCGGCACCGGAAAAACACGGACACGCCCCACGCAGACCCGGCATCAAGACCCTGAGCCTCGCCAAGAGAAGCCCCAAGGAAGCACAAAGTTGAAACTAGGAACCCGGCTAAGACGCGCCATGCGAAGCCTAACCGCGACACAGCCACCCAAGGCCAAGAACATCCACACCACCCAGACACATGGCACCTACTACGAGGGCATGGACCCCGACTACCGTTGGTTCAGGCAGGACGAGCTGGCCCGGAAAACCATAACCACCAACGCCGTCTTCGCCACCCAGGGCGGCTTCCAGACCATACAGGAGCCCCCCGAGGAGCCCCTGGTCAAGGATAAGATCGACGAGATAAACAAGCGCCTGAACCTGGACAGCATCCTCTTCGTCGCCCAGATCAAACGCAGCGTATACGGAAAAGCGGCCTTCGAGATAATACGAGACGGGGAAGGCTACCCTACGCGGCTCCTAAGCCTCCAGAGCACAAGGATCAAGCCAGACATAGACGAGAACTGGAGCCTCACAGGATACACGTACAGGGGACAAAAGGCGTTCTACAGGCCAGAGGACGTCCTCTACTTCACCAACCTCGAACTGGAGAGCGACCGCCAAGGACTCAGCGACCTGGAGCCCCTGAGAGCCGTGCTGGAGGCGCGGCATCTCATCCTACGGGAGAACCTCCCCGAGATAGCCCGAACCCTCTGGGCGCCATACGTCATCCTCAAAGCCGACACCTCTGGGCTGCCCTTCGACGAGGCCGAGAAGATCGTCCAAGACCTAGCCAACGTAGCCCGCGCCGGGAAGAGCATAGCCATCAACGAGAGCGTGGAAGCCACCGTCGTAGACATAACCCCCGACACGCAGGGACTCAACAGGCTCCTCGACAAGCTGGAGGAAGCCATAACCGCCAACTTCGGCGTCCCACGTTTCCTCCTAGGCAGACCCATAGAGAACAGGGCCACCGCCTACGCCGAGCTGGAGGCATACGTCGCGGGACCCATCACCAGCGCCCAGCGCATCCTCAAACGCGAGGTGGAGAGACAGCTCTACGACCCCATCACACACCTGTACCTCAAAGAGAAAGGGCTGCCCGAGGACACCCCCGTGAGGGTGACCCACCGGTGGAACCCCGTCAGAGCAACCGACTACCAGATACTGGCAGACGCGGCAGCCAAACTCTGGGGAACCCACGGGACAGGCCCCATAGGCGGAGACAAAGAGAAGCTCTGGGCGCTCATGGGCTGGGACCCAGCCGAGCTGGAGGGGAAACCATGAACGAGCTACGGTTCTACACGGCCGTACACAGCATCGACACAGGCGAAAAGCGCAGAGCCACCTTCTACCTCATGAACACCACCGTCAACCGCAACAGGTGGGGAGTAACCGGCAAAGCCCTCGAGGAGGCCCTCACCACCATCATCGGCAAACCCCTGGGCTGCGGCCCCGAATACCAGACCGACAGACACTACCCCGACCCCCTCAGAGTAGGCAGCTTCACAGAGACCCAGAAACCAGACAGCTACGCCCTGGGCACAGCCGAGATAACCGACGCCGAAGCCTGGGCCAGACTCACCACGGGCACGTGGGGCCCCATCTCAGTCGTCATCCACAGCTACAAGGAGTCATGCAGCCACTGCCACAAAGACCTCACCCACATAGACGACCCCTTCAACCACCGCTGCATACGGGAAGGCGACGCCCACCTCCAGGTAGAGAGCTTCGTCTTCGACAGAGCCGACTTCATCGACGCCCCCGCGTACCCCCAGGCAGGCTACATCAACCAGGCGACGGCGCACACACAGATACCCCTACAGCTACCCGCACAGCTCTACACGGAAGGAAGCCCCTCACAGTCCACACAGAGACAGGCAGCAGGGAGCCCGGGCACAGACCCAAATCCCATGGAAGAAGAAAGGAGAAAAAAGTTGGAAACCCAGAAACTCCAAGAAAGGATAACCCAGCTCGAACAACAGCTGACCCAGGAGACAAAGGCAAAGGAGGAGGCCGAGGAGAAGCTCGGACAGCTCAACGCGGCCCGCCACGCAGAGAACGTGGACGCGACCCTACAGGCCAGAGCCGAAGCGGGGCTAGCCAGAGACCCCGACGCCGAACGAGAAAGACTCAAAGAGTACGGCGAAGAGTTCCTAGCCCAGCTCAAGGCCGACGCGGAGAAGATCATCGAAGCCCAGAGCAGGCACCCGGCGGCACCCAAAGCCAAGAACGCCCCCGGCGGCACAGACCTCGAGGCAGCCATGGAGGACACCCGTGAACGCCTCTTCGGTCACAGGAGGGAGACATGATGGCCGCAGGAGGCATACTCAAGGAGCAGCTCCTCGTCATAGAGGAGTACACCGTCAAGGCAAACGAGGACATCGAGAAAGGCGAGATAGTCTACAACGACGGAAACGGCGTCCTAGCCGCACCCAACACCGCCGTAGGCCCCTTCATGATGGCCCTACAGGCACACGACTACAGCGAGGAGACAACCCACAAGATAACCTGCGTCCAGATAGGCTGCGTCGAGGCCCAGAAGGTAAGCGGCAGCGGAGCCGGCAAGAAGGGACAGGCGGTCATGATCAGCGCCACGGCAGGCGAGGTCACCCTCTTCGTGAAGGGCGACGCACCCGCCAGCTACGCCGAGGCAGACGCACAGACCGCCCTAGACACCAACATAGGCATCGTAGGCACGCTGGCCGAGGACGCCACTGACGCGGACACCACGGCCAAGATCTGGCTGGGGGTGAAGTGATGACACGGGTATGGAGATCAGCCGTCACAGGCGGCTACCACAAGCAGCCCAGCCCCAGCGTCTACGAGGCCCAGGCCATCACCCCCACCGACGTCGCCGACATCGAGGCAGCCACCATCCTAGACGAGGTGCTGGGCCTAGCCCGCCCCAGGTACAAGCTACGCGGCATCTGCAGACCCATACGCATGGACAGCCTCAGCGCACGCATCGACGTCGCCACAGCCCTCACGGGCCAGGAGAAGGTGCCGCCCCTCGTGGAGGCAGAGATAGCCGCCGAGAGCTACACCGCCGTCAGCTTCGACCTCTGGAAGAACGTGGTCCACATAGTGGTGAGCGACGAGGCGGCCAAGAAGGCCGCCCACGACGTCCTAAGCCTAAACGTGGAGGACGCGGCCAAAGACCTGGCCCGCATGGAGAACAAGCAGATCAATGAGACAGCCGAGGCCTGCACCGAGAAGGTGAGCGGAACCGCGTACAGCGACTGGGGAGCCATGACCACGCCGCCAGACAGCGACACCAACCCCTTCGAGGCGATACGCGCCAGCGTAGAGTACATAGAGGGCAAGGGCTACGAGCCAGACTTCATGGCCATGCACCCCTCCATCTGGGGCAAGTTCGTCACCAACACATACGTCCGCGACCTAGCCCACGCAGGCATAGCCGAGCTGGGCCGCGACGGAGGCCAGTTCACCCTACCCGGCTACCCCACCATCAAGGTCTACACAGACTACGCCCTGACCCAGACACCCACCGCCACCAAAGGCCCCCTCATCGGCGACAGCGAGGCACCAGCCCTCGTCCTCGGGGAAGGACCCACCGAGGCCGCCCAGTACCGCGACGAGAAGGCAGGCTACGACGCCTACGTCATCCGCCAGTACCTGGAGCCCAAGCTGGTAATCGACGACGCCATAGACAAGATATGCACGTAGACGCCGCACGGGGGGCGGCGCCCCACTAAGCAACGAACCCCCGCGCCCTTTGAAGGCGCGATACCCCCCAGCCACGGTGAAGACATGACCTGCACAGCCACAGAAGTAAGGACCGTCATCCACACGAGCCTAACCGACGCGGAGATAGAGAACATCATCGAGCTCAGCGACGCCGAGATCGACAGACGCCTCGGACCCCAGGACCCCTCAGACAAGGTCGTAAAGAAGCTGAGCATCCTAATCACCGCGAAGACCATAAAGCAGCGCCAGCCAGACTCGGTGGCGGTGGGAGAGTACAAGGAGACCGCAGGCGACATCCAAGCAACGTGGAGCCGGGAGATCACCGCGCTGCTCAGGCTCTACGCGCCCCCCACGGCGGCCGCATCAACATATCAACACGTGGACGAGGAGCGCAGGTACGTGAAGAAGCCATGAAACGGTTCAAGGAACGGGTGAAGACCATCAAAGCCATCCTCCTCTGCATAGAGGAACGCCCAGCACAGTACACGCCCCTCCTTAGAGCCGTCCTGAGGGACTCCACGCCCTGGGTGACCCAGTCAACCATCCACTGGCTGCTCACAGAGAGCTACGTCGAGAGACCCGGCAGAGGCACCTACAGGATCACTGAGAGAGGGCGAAGGCTGCTGCAAGCCATCGCCGCCTGAAGACCGCGCGCCCAAACCATGGAAACACACGCAGAACCCCTGAACTCATGCCTTCACCATAACCTCCATCCAGACTCCCCCCTCAAAACAGACCCCACTATATTCCTCGCCACTCGTCTCCAACATGGGCGGCCTCAAGGAAACATGAGGTTATCCTTGAGCCCCATGTCTTCTATGAACTCTTCTAGCTCCTTGTCCAGCGTCAGAAACCTGATGCCGTGGCTGACCGAAGACGCGTACAGAATGTTATCGATCATATCCCTATGACCAAGCCTGTAGAGCCTCAGCCCCTCACTATAGGCATGGGCGCCTTCCTCCAACAACCTGTACCTGCCACCATCTGTGACGCTCCTGAGGCCAAGGCTAAACCTGTCCCCGTCGAACGCCCCGTTTCTCAATAACCGGACCACCACCCACAACGATTCCAACACGCTGAACCGGGAGTAGTATATCTCGGCCTCCGCCTCAGCCAGACCCCCGAGACCCCTAGCGACCTCCCGACCGACCTCTACCCCCAGCGACGGAAGCAGGAAGGAGGTGTCAAGAAGAACCTTTAACCCGGGTTCCCTGCTCCCCAACGCTGATCGCCTCGATCTGCTCTGGATCTATCGTCGCATACTTTTCACCGGACAACGCAAGCTCAAGCGGGTCCATCAAGGGCTCCACAACCACCGTCCTATCCATCACCCTCAGCAGGATCTTTTCACCTTCCTTTAGGCCGGTGGCCTCGACCACGGCTTTGGGCAGGTAGATGGTGTGTTTCTTACCAACACGGGTCTCCACACTCAGACTCACTCCGCATCACCAGAAAATACATCAATTAGCGGATAGATAAATCTTTTTCAGACTTTTCACCACAAATCAGATAAAAACATCGATCAGGAAAAACATCCTCCACTTAACCGATGACACCCACTTGATACTCCAGGTGATCCACAAGCTACAACGCAGATGAAGAGGAAGAGCCTCCCTCAGAGACCAGCTCGGTCGAGCAATCCTGCGAGCCAGATCCAAGCAGGACAGCCTGAAGGCAGCTAATATCAGTGATCAACGCGTTCACCCTGCAACCTTAACTCTTCACAGGTCTTCTTCACGAGGACGCTCTCCCTGTGTTTCCGAGTATCCCTGAGAATATTGATTAAATCCTCGTCCAGCTCCCCCAAGTAACCGTAATTACACAGAATCCTCGACTTGATCTCCTCCTCCCGGGGGTGCTCTTGGTTTTTAAGTAGATACTCGACCTCGCTGAAATCTATCTTCATGGCTCTGATCTTATCCAATAGCTTGCCTGGGTCATAGTCTGATTCGTCGTTCCAGAACTTTATCACGGCTAGCCTCTTCACCATATCCCGGTCATAAGGGCGGGTTGCGTACTGGTACAGGTCCCATACGTCTCTCGCCGTCGCTCTCTGGTAGGCGGCCCTGATCTTCTCCGCCAAGACCTCCTCCAGCTGCATGCAGGGGACATCGAAGGGCTCAAACTCGGTGTACTTGAAGTACAGCTCGTCCTTGATACCCCGGTCCAGAACCTCTAGCACGGGGTCCTCCCTCAGGCTCACCTCGAACTTGAAGTCCCCGCGGTTCCACTCGTGGTGGTAGTGGACATCGCAGGCGAAGGACCCTCCCCAGCTTTTTCTGAGGTTGTCAAACGACAGGGTGAATCCGTAGCCTCGTGCCTCCTCGATGAAGGACGTGAACCGTTGCTCTAATCCGGCGAGATCATGCCCGATCAACGTGAAGTCAAGGTCCTCCGAGAACCTGCCCACCCCGCCCAGGTAGACCTTCCTTATACACGTGCCTCCCTTGAAGGCTAGGTCCCCCATGATGCCGTCATCCTTCATCATCTTGAGGACGTACGTCAAAACGACGTCCCTCTCGGCTACTCGCCTATCCACTCCAGCTGCCGACGCGTAGTGATCAACGAACCTTACCTCGATCAACCCAGTCACTTGACCTCTAGTTCACTCAGCGCCGTGGCCTCATCCACGTTCATTATGATCTTCCACCTGCCCTCAACCGGCCCCTTACGGCCATGAGTCCCCACGGGGCCGAGATACGTGTATGAAGCGCCTTCCGGGATCAACCCCGTAATGGAATCCAAGAAATCTTCTCCGACCTGAATCAAACCCCGACCTGAGAGCAACTCAACCACGTATCCGAGCCTCTGGAGAACAGAGTTAGAACCCATCCTGCCTGCGTACGACAATAGTTTATCCCCGTCAACACCGGAGCTGAGGGCGTTAGACACGACATAGACCGCCTGTGACACCCCGCCACAGTAATCAGGCTTGTCAAGGGAGTCTAGGACGGCCTTCTCCGGCTCCGCCACGTATATCTCACACCCGTCCGCCTCAGCCTTCGTGAAGCCGAAGAACTTGTCATCGACCAGTGTCACGAACTTGTAGCTGGTGTTCCTCCACCTAAAGCTCCGCCTAGGCTTCACCGTGCATACATATGTCTTAGGAGAGAACTGCGAGGTGAATCCATGGTAGTTGTTAGCCGTCTGGTACCCGAAGTAGTATGGCGCCGTCAACACGCTTCCAACCACCAAAGAGTTCATGGGCGGATACCTCTCCTCGTAGCCGTACTCCAGCGGAATGAACAGATACTTCCCGCGGATGATCCTCTCTAGGTATCCCTTCTGGTCTAGTCTCTCCAGAATCTTGCTGGCGTATCCGGCTTCGATGTTAAGGTAGTCTTGGACCTTCTTTGAGTCAACGAGGCTACATTTGCATGCTTTGATGTGTGATAATAGATCAGACTCGACGGCCGTCAAGACGTTCTCCAAGTCTTTCCGGCGGAGGTGTCTCCTAACCTTCTGTTCGTCGATGGAGAGGCCTCTCAGCAGCATCACCTCTACGCCGAAACTTTCCAAAATGTTCTCGGCGTTTTCGCTGATATCCTCCCCGAGCACTATGAACCTGAATTCCTTCAGCGGGGGATCAAGGTTAGCTAGGATGGAGTAATAATTCAGTATCTGGCCGGCCTTCCTCTCGGTTATCTTCCCTGAAACTATCTCTATGAAGACGTCGACCCCTTCGTCGTCTCTGAGGTGGAGGTCGGCCCTGTATCTTTCTAGCAGAAGTTCTTCTGTGCCGATTAGACTCATCCCTGGAAACACATTCTCCATGTTTTCGCTGACGTATCTCTGGACCTCTGCCTCTCTCATACCTTAACCCAGAACAACAACTAATATAAAAATTTTGTATTTATAGACAAAACAAAATTTTGTTTTGTCTATAACTTCATACTTTTTCATATGGCGGGCCGTCGTGGGCCCGGTGACCTGTGTTGATGAAATAATCTCGTCTTGGAGATTACTTTAACTAATTTTCAAACAAGATGCAGCGTATTGATGATAGCTATAAAATGGTGATAATATTATGTGTATAATATGATGGTGTCTAATAAAATTGTATAAATACTCAGACTTATGATGTGAATATTGGATGCATGGTAATCACGGAGAAGCAACATGAATATCATTCTTCATGAGGCGTAGGCATGGCGGAAGATCTGGAAGTCAGGCACGTAGGCATCGATGAGATCGAGAAGGGAGAGCTCCCGAAGGGCAGCTTCATCATCGTGCGCTGGATGGACGCCTCGGACACGAGGGCCCGGCTGGTCGACCACGAGGAGAGCCCCGACGTCAACTGCAAGGACTGGGGCCTCTACCTGGGCGTCAGCGGGAGGAAGAGGAAGCTCCTCATACTGGGCAAGGACGTGGTGGAGCTCCACAACGTGTGGGGCGCCACCCGGATACCCCTGGAGCTCATCGAGGACGTCCGCCTCGTCCTGCCCCGTGAGGCCATGATGCGCCTCATCGCCGAGGTGCGCGTCCTCGGGAGACGCGTCGCCCTGCGGAGGTACAAGGTTCAGGAGGAACGGGTGAGTGTACGGATACTTTAAGGCCCTCGTCAGGAGGGCCCTAACCAAGGAGACGGCAACCCACGCCGAGGGGCCCAGGCGGTTCAGGGTACTGGAGGAGGCCCCCAGCGACGGCTTCGTCCTCATCGTCGCCCTCATGGTCGTCTTCTTCGCGGGCCTCATCTTCCTTGAGATCGTCCACATGGTGTGGATGGGGACGTGGAATGACGTCATATTCAACGGCATCATGCTCGTCGTGGGCACCATCGTCGGGGCAGTCTGGGGGAAGGCCGCGCAGTGAAGGTAGGAGACACAGACCAGATCACGGTCATGGGGAAGACGTGGACCGTGAAGAAGCTGGCCGCGGGGGAGGAGATCGGCTCCTCGGCGCCCACCTTCAAGGTCGTGGACGGCCCCATCCCCGTCGCCGGGTACTGGTACAGGCTACGCGGCGCGCGGAGAGGGATACGGCGGCAGTACCGGAGGCACCTTGAGAGGCTGAGGAGAGATGGGCGTGGCGACGGTTAGAGCACGGCGCAGGGGCCGCCGATACGACAAGGAGCGAGGCTGCTACGTCTACGACGTAGCCTTCAAGACCGTGGCGCCCCTGACCGAACGCACCGTCAAGGTCGCCGAGGCGTTCGGGCTGGGAGTAGACGAGGAGCAGACCCACGTCCTCTACGACGACTTCGAGCTCCACCTAACAGACGGCGACGTCGTATACATCACCGGGGACAGCGGCTCAGGGAAGAGCGTCCTCCTGGACGCCATACGGAGGGACCTGGGGGACGAGGCCGCATGCATGGACCGGCTGCCCGAGCCCGGCGACGAGCCCATAATCGACACGGTGGGCGATAGCTTCAAGGAGGCCCTGGGCATCCTCAGCCGCGTAGGCCTCAACGACGCCTACCTCTTCCTCAGACGCTACCACGAGCTCAGCGAGGGCCAGCGCTACAGGTACCGCCTGGCCCAGCTCCTCGACTCGGGCAAGAACCGGTGGCTCTGCGACGAGTTCCTCAGCACCCTGGACCGCACCACAGCCAAGGTGGTCGCCTACAACATCCAGAAACAGGCCAGGAAAACAGGCGCCACCCTCATCGCAGCCACCACCCACGGCGACCTGGCGCGCGACCTAGCCCCCAGCATCCACGTGGTGAAGGGCTGGGGCAAGGAGATCAACACCGAGTACAGCCGGGGCGCCGCGGCGCCGCGGTGCACCGTCACCGACGACGTGGCGGTGGAGGAGGCGTCCAAGGAGGACTACCAACGCCTGTCGTACCTCCACTACCGGGGCGGCAGGGTCACCACCCCCCTCAAGTACTACAGGATGACCCGCCTCGGCGAGCTGGTGGCCGTCATCGTCTACTCCAGCCCACCCGCCCAGGTGGGCGGCAGGAAGGAGGCCGTCGGCTACGCCCCCACGCTGACGGAGCTGAACAGGGACTGGGCCCTCATAAGCAGGGTCATAGTCCACCCCAAGTACCGGGGCGTCGGCCTGGGCAGCCGCCTCATAGCCGAGACCCTGCCCCTCCAGGGAAGGAGCCACGTGGAGCTCGTCGCCGTGATGGCCCAGTACAACCCCTTCGCCGAGAGGGCCGGCATGACCCTCATAAAGATAAAGGAGCCCCACCCCACCGTCACGGAGGCCGTGGAGCGCCTCCGCCGCCTCGGCTTCAACCCCGCCCTCATGGGGTCCCTGAGACGCAACGAGGCCACCCTGGACGCCCTGCCGGGACGCGAGAAGGTCTACGAGGCCCTCATGGCCGTCGCCCCCGGCCCATACCTGCGCCGCCTGACCCGGCTCAAGAAGATGTACGTCACCCGCCGCATGCTCCGAGACTGGCTCCCCGAACAGGACGACACGAGCCTGGCCCGTGCCCTCAAGACCCTCGGCGTGCTCGCCCAGACCAAGGCGTACCTACACTGGAGCAGCGAACGGTGCCCCACGTGAAGAAGCGAAAGAGTGGAGACCCAAGCGGTGAGGAAATACATATTCACGGACCAGGAACGGGAGACGCTGCTGGCTTGGCTGCGAACGGGGGAGGAACCCCACTACACCCAACAGGTGTTCTTCAAACTCCGAAGGATCAGCCCACGCCTCGTCGAGGACATCAAGCTGTACATACAGGCACGGAAGACCCTCCTCGCCTTGAAACGGTGGCGCCGAAACGTCCCAAGATCCGCCTATGGGCCACTCCTCGGCGCACAAGGATCGACCCCGCGGCGAAGAGACACCGGTACGTAGACAGGCTCGAGGGCCTCTGGGGCCAGCTGGACACCATCATAGTGAACCCCCAGACAGAGGAGAAGACCCGCATCAAGGCCATGAACACCCTCATCAGGTGCCTCAACGTCGTCTACGGGATGGTGGAGGCCATGGAGGTGGAGGAGATTGAACAAGAGATTAAGGAGCTTGAGGAAGACGAGAGACGACGCGAGGAGCAGGGCATCCTCGGCTACAGGCTGCCGGACCCTGCCCCCTGACCCCGTCACGTTCTGCCGGCAGTGGCTCAACTACGAGCCCTACACGTACGTCCGCCCCTTCCTCAGGGACCAGAGCCACTTCGTGGCCCTCCTCATGGCCCGCCAGACGGGCAAGACCTTCAACGGGATGGCCAAGCTCCTCTACCTCGCCTTCAGGCACCCCGGCTCCACCGTGCTGGTCACCGCCCCCAAGCTGGGCCAGGTCAAACGCATCGCCTTCAAGACGCTCCGCGACCACCTCCACAGGATGAAGGCCAACGACCCGGCCCTCTTCGACGCCGTCTGCCGCGAACGAGGCCTCATGAAGACCATGATACGGCTCCGGAACGGCTCCACCATCCTCGCTGAGCCCCCCGTCCCCGAGACCATAAGAGGCCACACCGCCAAAGCCGTCTACCTCATGGAGATGAACTTCATCCGCGACGACACGGACCTCTACACAGCCGTCCTCTTCACCATAAACACCACAGACGGCGTCGTCATCGCCGAGAGCACCCCCTGGAACACCGACAGCGTCTTCCACCGCATCTACCACGAACCCACGTACGGGTTCAGCACCCACACCGTCCCATACACCGAAGCCATGCCCCCCGACGGCCCCCTCACCCCCGGCATAGTCGACATGATCAGAAACCAGCTCATGGGCGACCCCAGCCGGTGGCGCAGGGAGATGCTCTGCACCTGGACCGAGGAAACCGACAGGTGGCTCCCCGCCAGCCTCATCGCCCTCTGCCAGGACCCCACCACACGCTACTACGGCCTCGACGCCAAGCACCGCGGCCGATTCTACGCCGGCATAAACCTCGGCAAGAAACAGGACCACAGCGTCATAGCCGTACTGGAGAGAAAGACCCCCCACCTCCACCTACGCCACCTCCACCGATTCAAGCTCGACACCCCATACGGCGTAGTCATAGGACACCTGAAACGCCTCCACGACAACTGGAGCCGCATAGCCCACACCTCCATCGACCAGACAGGCGTAGGCGACTACATAGTCGAAGACATGAGACGCACCGGGATACGCAACCTGGAAGGCGTCGTCTTCACCCAGACCACCAAGGAAAGCATGGCCACCCAGCTCCGAGAGACCATGCGCACAGCCACCTGCCCCCGATGCGGCTGGAGAGGATACGTCGAAACCCTCACCGGCCAATGGAGACCACACTGCCCACAAGGCTGCACAAGCCCAGAGGGAAACCCCCAGACACTCACACCACACCTCCACATCCCCTACGACCCCCAGCTCCTCGCCGAACTCAACACCCCCACCTACCAACTCACCAAGACAGGCCGAATCCACTACAGCCACCCCCAAGGCACCCACGACGACCGGTTCTGGGCCCTCTGCCTCGCCACCCGAGCCGCCTCCGCCAGCCACAGAAACAAGCCCGTGGCAACCCACTAGCCCCCCCCACCCACAACCAACACCGCCACGGCACACCACACAAAACCCAGCACACCCAGAACCACAAAAAAAATTCACGGAATACACACCTACGGCAACAACCATACACCGTGAAACGCGTGTTATCCATGGAAACAGGACTACAGCCAACAAACATCACCCAGATATCAACCATGTCCCACATATGGCCCACAGCACACACCGTGACCACCTACTATAAAGTCGAAGTAAACACAGACAAAGTAAAACCAGACAAACAGCACCGCGATTATAGATGGATCAACAGAATGGAGGATGGTTTGCACCCCTATCTAGTTGAAATGATTGAGAACTCAGGCCTATTCAGGGAATAACCAACTACGGGCCTCACCGAGCCATTTGACAGTCATCACTATTTTCAAGTATGAAATGTAATACATATAAGTAAGTATGTCAATCGTCTACCCGGAGACCCATCTTGGAGATAGGAGTCAGCTCAGTCACATCAAAGGGCCAAGTCACGATACCGAAGGACATCCGGGAGGCTCTAGACGTGTCTAAAGGCGATAAAGTAATCTTCCAGGCTGACGGAGACACGGTGACGCTGAGGAAGGTTCCGAAGGATAAGCTCAGCGACATATTAATGAGGGCGAAGCCCCTCGGCGAGTCAAGCCTAGCCTTCCAGAGGAGGCTACGAAGAGAGTGGGACAGAGAGTAATCCTCGACACGAACGTCCTACTCAAGGTGTACAACCGGGAGCCTGGACATGAAAGCGTGGTTGAGATCCTCGACCAGGTTGAGACGGGGAAAACCATGGCCGCGATCTCAACCGTGACCATCGCCGAGGTCGCCGTCGGCTACCACACATCGGGTGATGAGGCCGGGCTCAAGGACTTCATACTGCGCCTACGCACCACAGGCGAGTACGCGATCATGGAAGTCGATATCGAGTCGGCGGAGCTCGCCGGCGAGATAAGGGCTAAAACCGGGATGAGGCTCCCCGACGCCATCATCGCTGCATCCGGTGTGATCTCAGGAGCCAGCCACGTCATCACCGAGGACAAGAATTTTAGGAAAGCCTCCTCCTTCATCGCCTCGCTCACCCCCGAAGAGTTTCTCAAGGTGTCAGGGTAGAAGGCGGGTACACGCCGTCCACCGACGCCGCCGCCACCGCGCTACAGCCATGGCACGGCCACGCGGCCACCCAGCCATTACCCAACTAAATATGGCTAGACAACGTGCAGGTAACAGGACACCCGCCAGCCTACTTACGTAGCACAAGCCACCCAACAACACAGGTGGAAAACAAAAAACCACAGACAACAATCACAGAAACAAACCTCCACACCAAAGAAAACCCCACACACAGTAACCATCAAGTCGAAGAAAACACCGACAACGTAAAACCAGACGAACAGCACCGCGACCACAGATGGATCAACAAAACGGGGACGATCCACACCCCTACATTGTTGAAATGATCAAGAACTCAGGCTTCTTCACATGATTACCCATTACAAGCCTGCACCAAACAATTAAGTTTTTAATTTAAATTTAGATTGTGCATCCATTCGTACCTAAAAAATACTTGAGAGGATATTGAGTAACCTCGTCTTGGGGTGTCAGCGTATTTAAACCCTTATAAAGGAAGGGTCATCTTAAACCGGATTTTATGGGTTAATCCGAATCCTCTAACCTTAAAGTAAAAAACTATGATTGATAACCTAAATAGAAAGCTATTCCTCGCTGTTCCATTCACGTCTTTTCTCTAGATACCTCTCCATCGGGTACCCTGCACGAGCCGGATTACCATAAACCAGCGTATCCGGAGGCACATCCTTGGTCACCACGGCACCCATTCCCACCACAGCCCTTTCCCCAACAGTAATCCCAGCCTTCAGCATAGCACCAGCACAAACAATGGCATCATCCTTCACAGTGACCCCAACCATCCTGTCACTCATGGGATACGGGTCATTCGTGAAAATCACTCCAGGCCCGATGAAAACGCCGTCACCGATAACCGTAAGCGGCGGGATATACGCGGAGCCCTCAATCTTACAGTTCTCACCGATCTTAACCCCGTAATCAACATGAACCAAAGAACCTATCTTCGTGTTATCCCCGATCACAGCACCGTTACCGATATACGAAAAATTCCAGATCTGGACATTCTCACCCAGCTTCACGTCCTTACCAATGTGACGAATAACATCCGACATAAACGAAACATCCGCAACCCCACCTAAAAACATCTATCCTTACACCCAAGGAAGAAAAAAGCATGAAAACAATACTAGCCGCAGCGTCGGCAGGCTTCGCAGCCAACCTCTACGCCAACACCGTACAACTTAACCCATGGATAGAGCTACTCACCGGCGGAACACTATGCATCCTAACCTACATCGCATCAGTCCTACTTCTAAGAGCACTCAAACAACCAGACCTCGACAACCTAGAAAACATATCTCGAGGGCTGGGACCCATATACCCCACCACAAAGAAAATCATAACACTCCTAAAGCCACTGTTTAAACCTTGAAACGTAAACACATTAACAAGCCAACAAATAGATTTAATATCCATGAACAGGCTAGCCTCACTAAGCATATCCTACAAGAGCCATAAAAACGATAAATTAAAATGAGGATTCCCTGATCCTCTACCCCTCTTCCTCTGAATCTAAGCACACTAGGCGTTCTGCTCCCCGATCAATCAAAACAAATAACAGCTACACACATCACGACATATAGAAACCGATCCATACCCATAAAAACGCAACAATGCCAAGGAAACCCCCTCAAGGCTTAAACCAGTCAAAAAAGAAACATCCATCCAAACCCTCCTCACCCAAGGCCACAAAGTGAAAGTCCAGAAGGTCTAGGGCTGGCGGAAAGACACGGGAAAACCCGAGGACCTACTCGAAGCAAACCAGCTCATCCTCCGTGACCTCGAACCCTACAATCGCGGAACGATAGAGGACACCGCGACGATATCAAACAACGTGGGAATCGGAGAAGGATCAATCATTCACAGCCGTACAACCATAAGAGGGCCGGTCATAATTGGAGATCACTGCGAGATAGGCCCCAACGCCTACATCGGCCCCTACACCAGCATTGGAGATCACTCAACAATCTGCAATACCGAGATAGAGAACAGCATCATCATGGAAGGAGCACACATAGACTGCGGAAGACGCATCGTTGACAGCCTCATCGGGAGAAACGTCAAGATCCTCAGCTCGAAAGAAAACATCCCAGAGGCCACAGGCTCATCCTAGGAGACATGGCCACAGTCACCCTCTAAAAACAAGGTTAAGGAGGAGATCAAGGGGAAGCTCCGAAGACTAGGATACATCCAATAGAGTTTAAGCAACTACGATCTCTTTCTTAGCTAAGACCTCAACCATTGATGGGACTATTTTACTCGCCCTCAATATCTCCATGAAGAGGGGCGCCCCGCCTTCATCGAAATGAACCACCACATCACCCATCTCCTCAGCATGGGAGAGCTTGCCATGCTCAACTATTACCAGCGTCAGAACATCGGCTTCGTCGTCGTACCTCATCTTATACGCCATACCGATCCCGCCTCACCGGATAGAAGGTGATGACAACTAGATATCCCTTTCTCACCTCGTAGACCACCCTCAGAGCATAGTTCTCATCGAGAACCTTAATGGCTAAGCGTTGATCGCCTCGTTCATCCAAACGATCAGGACTCAACACGGTCTCCACCACCTTCTCCCTATCCACATCATACCCATACCTCCTGACAACCTCAAACTTGTCCTTCGCATGCCTTGTGAACCTGACCTTCGGAATATCACCCATCTTCAAACATCCTTAATAAAACAGTACGCCCCGAACACCATATCGTATAGCTCTTCATATATATACTGCATTATTGCATATGAACGGGGGCAAGTTCAAAGGCCTTAAAGCTTGAGGAACCTCCTCGAAGCAAACCGGCTCATCCTCCAGGAGCTCCAACCATACAACCACGGGAAAGTCGAAGAGACCGCCACCCTAACCAATAACGTCGGGGTCGGCGAAGGCACGGTAATCCACGGCAGAACCACGATCCGCGGACCAGTCATCATAGGTGAACATTGCGAGATAGGCCCAAACACCTACATAGGCCCCTACACCAGCATCGGAGACCATGTCCGCATCGCCAACACCAAGATCGAGAACAGCATCGTGATGAGCGGCGCACGAATCCTCTGTGGGAGGAAAATGACTGACAGCTTAATAGGGAAGACGTGGAGATCCTCGACTCCGCACAGAACGTACCCAAAGGCCACAAACCGATATTAGGAGACCAGTCAACAGTCACCCTCTAAAAACAAGGTTAAGAAGGAGCTCAAGGAGAGGCTACGAGCACATGGATACATACAATAGAAACGTCATCCCCACGCAAGCCCGTATAACTCACGAAGGGATAAGCTTTAAGTAATGCATTTCAATTTGGTATTAATTAGGCGGACATAATGACCAGGGTCGTCAGTGTTACTAAGAAGGGTCAGGCGACCATCCCCAAAGATTTAAGGGAGAAGTTCGGGGTCGGAGACAAGGTTCTCGTCGTCGAGACGGAGGAAGGCATCCTCTTCAAGCCTCTGCCCCGACCCGAAGACGATTTCGGCTCTCTCAAGGAGCTATTCGAGGGGAAGACGGCGAGAGAGATCCTGGATGAGGCTAGGGCGCAGGATCGGATGAGAGAGAAGAAACTGTTAGAGGGCGTCGAGAGATGAGCATCGTCTTCGACACCGAGGCCCTCCTAGCCTTCTACCTAGGAGAACAAGGCGGAAAGGAGGTCGAGAACCGCCTAGTAAAGATAACGAAAGGAGAAATAAGGGGCTACCTGAACCTCATCAACCTCACAGAACTCTACTACATTCTGTACCGGAGGAGTCCAGACCTTGCCGAGGAGAAGGAACGGAACCTCAGGGACTATGGGTTGGAGATCGTCCCCGTCGACGACAACGGACTCTGGAAAGAGGCAGCGAAGACGAAGGAAAGACACACCCTCTCCCTCGCCGACGCATTCGCGGTTGCCACGGCGAAGGTGAAGAAGGCGAATCTGCTGGTAGGCCGAGACGCGGAGTTCGATGACATCGATGTCTCGGTAGAGCGAATAAGCTAGGAGCAGGCACAAGTCTAGCAACAT
Organism: Candidatus Bathyarchaeota archaeon; assembly: GCA_030669135.1. Classification (GTDB taxonomy): domain Archaea; phylum Thermoproteota; class Bathyarchaeia; order TCS64; family TCS64; genus RBG-16-57-9. The sequence goes on from DAOVEE010000006.1 coordinate 18,587, forward strand.
CTACCTGGCATCAAGCCTCCACAAATATTTGCTCAATGAAACCCGCTACGTCAACGAGTTCGCCCTGATAACCCGGGAGGAGGCCGTCAAACGGGACAAGGTGGAGCTGCTTAGATACAGCTGGAGCCTGACTGACATGTACAAGAGGGAGCTGGAGAACCCCGGCCTGGAACGCGTACAGGGGCCCAATCTAAGAAATTCTTAAATCAACCGGCGTTCAAGCACAATCCCGAGACAGATGACCAAAGCCTAACTCGGTAAAGTAGACAGCTACTAAACAATAAAACCTATAGATTAACATTCGAGAATCTTTAAAAAATAAACCCCGTTGCATCAACGAGGCATATCTTTTGAAAAAGATAAAAGTTAACCAGAAAATGATGAAATCTATAGAAGGCCTCTCAAAGCATTACTGGGATCCTGGAAGTACGGCGCCGGTGTTCCACGAACCCAAAGAACTGGAAGAGATCAAAGACAGCTGGTGGCACTCTCTCCTCTTCCTGTTAGACAGAACCTTCTACCGTGGAAGAAGCGACAAACTGTCAGGAAGATTCGAAAACGTCACAATCAAAGCATTAAAGAAAACTCTATGCCAGCCAGACGAAGACACCCCCTCGATAGACAAGGTGTTACGGCTCTACAACCAAGGCCAGCTAGATTACACAAAGTACGGGTACACCACGAAAAAGAAGGCACGAGGCCACTCCGAAGAACTCAAAAAAGCCTTGGACGCCGAATACCCCTACGACCCCGCTAAACCCAAAAAGAAAAGCAAGACAGGAAGAGAAACAGACCGCGAGATGGTGATAGACAGCCTGAGGCTCGTCTCAGAACTAACAGAATACGGCCACAGCCTGATCAGGTACACCGTAGAAAACGTGAGAAACCTGCCCCAGGTCTACGACACAATAACCAGCATCAGATACGTAGGACCAAAAACAGGCTCCCTCTTCATAAGAGACGCCGCCGTGTTCTACAAACTCGAGGACCAGCTAACAGACGACGACCACCAATACGTTCAGCCCGTCGACACTTGGGTGAGACAGATGTGCAAACGATTCGGGTGGATCGAAGAAAACACCAAAACAGAAAAAGTAGTAGAAAAAATGACACAAGAATGCAAGAAAGTCGACGTCTCCCCCCTCAAATTCAACCAAGGGCTCTGGTACCTAGGCTCACACGCCCTCGACCTACTGCTAGAAGGCTTTTCCTTACATTAAACTCTGTTTTTAGACAGCTAAGAAAAAACAAAATTTTAAATTTTTGTGGTTTCTTAGTTAAGGCATGAGCTGGCTCGAATCCTCGTTAAAAGACCTCAAAAAAGACTACGACAATAGACCCTTCTCAGCTAAAAAGGCAGCCTCAACGCTCGAAAAAGAAAAAGGATACACCAGAAACACTGTCTACGCAGTACTTCACGAGCTCTATAAACGAGGGTCTCTGATCAAGCTGGGTAGAGGCATCTACCAGGTTCCCATCTATAACTCTCACGTTGACCTACCCGCTAGTTTTACACTATCAGATAGAGCAACCGTTGAAGTAGCATCGAGTGCACTGAGCAAAGCCACGGAGACATTAAAAGAAAAAGGAATCGACTTCATGGTCACAGGACCATCCTCATTGGCAAGGTTTCATCACTACCTCTCCCGGAGATACATACACCTCATCTACGTCGTTCAAGGAGGAGGAGAGTACTCCGTCAAAACTCTGAGAGACGCAGACCTCCTGGCTTTACTGAACCCTAACCGGAAAGAAGTCGAGACTATTCTCGAAAACGTCAACGGTAAAGACCTCTTCATAATACGTGAATTCGCTGATCTTACAGGGAACGTGAATGGCAGGGCTTCTCTGGAAAGGGCGTTAGTTGACACTTATTTCGAGGTGACGCGAGGCAAGATGCCTTTCTCTGAGGTTGAGGTCGGCCGGATCATCGCCAACACATTCAGAGAGGAGAGCATCGATGTAACTCACCTGTTACACCTTGCCTCTCGACGGGGCATAAAAGACGAGTTTAATGCAGTTGTAAAAGAAGTCATACCCAATTTTCCTGTAGACTCCTTATCTAGAAACAAACATGTAAGAAACGTTTTACTGGGTATCAGAGAGTGAAACAGCATGGGGCTAATCCACGACGCATCATTTTTCACCGAAGAAAGCGTGAAAAGAAGAGCCACACAATACGGTTTCCCAAATAATTTAGCTGTCGAGCTTTTCTTGTGGGACTGCGAGATCGCCGCCCAGCTGCAGACTCATTCAGAGAGTCTGATCCTGAAGGGCGGGGCAGCCGTACAGCTTCATCTACCTGTAGAAATGCAGAGAGGAAGCATAGACATCGATATGGTTGGCCCTCTAACCGAGACGGAGGTAGAGGAGATCGTCGCTCGTATCCCATCTAAGCTTCCCGGCATCTCTTTTGAAAGATATAATCCTAGATCACCGATTCCTAGAATCCCTCTAATAACATATTATGGTAAAATACCTACACTAATCCCTGAAAGAAGAGCCTCGGACATATCCATAAAAACAGAGTTTCTGCTTGAAGACCTCGGATTAGCCTATGTTACGCTTCCTGAGGCAACGACCTTCGCCGTAGAAACTAAGAACCTTAAATGCTATTCTGTTCCAAGCCTAATAGGAGATAAACTCCTCACCCTTGCGAGAAACACGATAGGAGTAACAAGAGAAGAGGATGTACCTAAACAGATATACGACATCGCCACACTGAGCGAGCTCCACGTTCCCTCCTCCGACGATGTCTCCCAGATCTCCAGTACAGTCAACAAGCTGATCCCCGTTGAGGCAGGCTATAGAGGTCTACACTTGGACACGAAAGAGGTGCTAAACGACATACAAACAAGCTTGAAACGATACTGCCTTCTGGGCACCTCAGGCGGGGACAAGGAAATCTGGAGAAACATTACAAGCTTTCAACAGTTCTATGTAAACTCATCCCAGAGAAAAAACCGTGATGAATGGTCTGAGAGAGCATGGAGGCTTAGCTTCCTGTCTGAGCTAATCACCTCCATCTCTGAGGGGGAATCGGCTCAAGCTCAAGCAACCAAATACTCTTCAGCCCTCACCATGTCAAACAAGCTGAGAGAGGTTAAAGGTGAGAAAATCGTAGAAACAAGAAAAGAGCTACTAAAACATGCTAGACCCCACACACCCTTCTTCAAGGAACTCAGAGGAAAGTCACTTAATCGAGTATTCTGGCAGATAATAAGCAGGGACAACATCGAAGCCGTTCAATCTTCACTTGGCATATAGAAACATCAGCATTAATAATCAGACCCCCCAATCGAGGACCCAGCCTTCTACAATCACCTAAAGCCGATGTCTCCCCTCTCAGGTTCAATCAGGGGCTATGTAACCTGGGATCACACGCCCTCGATCTGCTACTACAAGGATTCTCCCTAAACTAAGGTTCTAAATATTTTTTATTGTTGTTGGTATTAAATGGTTCACCATTTACCCTAGGCCTGGTTTGTACCCGTCTTAGTAATGCTATTTCAACCTGATGAGTTCAAGCCAATGAGCTATATGCGCGATGTAGATATATAATCCATAAAGGTTTATTATAATATTTTAGTTATTTTAAAGAATGAATGCCATCGTAGTAAATTGGTCAGGCCCACATAAACTCAATCAAGCCACTCCCTACTATGAGGGAGGGGCAATTGGTCTGTACATAGTCATACAGGATCACGACGATGTCGTGTACGTCGGAAAGGCCAGTGCTAAGAAAGGCGCCGTAGCCAGGGCTAGGTCTCACAGGGAGAAATATACTCGGCGGCGGAGAATGCGAGGCCTAGACTACGATGAAAATAAAGCATTCGTGTACGCTGGCCACGTAGCCTCCAAGGATGAAGGCTTGATCGATTTGGCTGAATCTCTTCTAATAAGCTATCTCTACAGAACACACTGGCATCAGATGGTCAACGCTCAAAAGTTGTACTATGAAGATGAGCGCTTGCTCAAAATAATAAACGAGGCTGAGACCTCAAGTAAAATGCTAGGTAGAATACCTCCATGTCTACCAAAGGAGATAATATCTCCATCTGAACTCACTGGAACAGATTAGATCCTGAATTAAATAAAAAATATTAATAACAATCGAAACTTAGTTCAAACACAGACACAAAAACACATTTCACCCACAAGTACCTACAGCAGACACAGAGATGCGTACCTACATCTTCACTAGGCGAGAACGCGAAGCCCTCTTTCACTGGTTCGGCGGTACACTGCACAGAGACCAGGACACACTCCTCCACACCCTCCTCAATAGACTCACCAAAAACAGGCAAACCCTCATCCAAGACATAAGGCTCTTCACCCTGGCACAGCGGAAACTAGGCACGCGACGCCTCAGAGACCGACGCACCCAGATAACCCTCACAATCGCCCCCATACCCATAAAGGCCGACCGAACCATCTTCCTCGTCCAGCGTCTCAGAGATGAACTAGAGCATGCAAACGACCCAGACAAAACCCCGAAGAAGAGGCTAGAGGCAGCCGCCCAGGCCATAAAGACTGCGCGGGTCATCCAAGGTCACAACCCGAAACAGAGCTAAAGTCATTCGACACCGCGCCGCAAGCCAGACACTGGCGAGGATCAACGCCTCAAGACAACAGAATTAACAGAAATTCATTGATAAAATATTTCCTTCAGACAAGGGAGGCATGTGACCGCGGTTTAAACATCCTAAGCATAAAGGTAAACGATTCTCAGATCCAAGAATAGGACTCTCCTCGATGAAAAAGGATGACCCTTTTCTCCCAAACAACCTGAATCCTCAACACCGCCACTTGAAAACACCACTAATCTTTAAATTGAGTTAACGGTAGAGGAAACCATCAAACACAAGCAGACTACAACCAAAAGCGACCCCCAGAAAAACCCTACCCCTCACCAGCAACGTTACCGGCGATACGCCGCGCCTCCGGCAAAGCCTTCCTGTAGACCTCCACCGACAACCTGAAACCAAGACCAATCAACACATCGAGGCACTCCACAAACTCCCCCAAACCCAGCAACCCCTCAGCCAAACCAAGCAACAAAACACCCACAGTCCCCAGGCAGCGCACACCAAACACCCGAGCCGTCGCAGAGCCCTCCCTCCCATATTCTGCGATAGGGGTCCCACCA
>DAOVEE010000295.1 GCA_030669135.1 Candidatus Bathyarchaeota archaeon
GTGCCCTATCCCAAGCTCCTCGGCGAGAGCGCAGACGTGCATAGGGCCGGCGCCGCCGAAGGCGACGAGGGTGAACCCCCGTGGGTCGTACCCGCGCTCGACGGATACTATCCTGAGTATCTTAGACATTATGCTGTTGGCTATCCGCACAACGCTCACGGCAGCATCATCCGGGGAGACGCCCAGATCGGAGGCGAGGCCCCTGAAGGCCTCCTCGGCGAGCCTTGAATGTATCTTCATGTCGCCGCCTAGGAGGCTTCCTGGGTTCAGCCTGCCTAGGAGGAGGTTCGCGTCCGTGATGGTGGCGTCTTCCCCGCCTTTCCCGTAGCACGCGGGGCCAGGGATGGCGCCCGCGCTCACGGGCCCCACCTGCAGGCTTCCGTTGACGGCTCTGGCTATGGTGCCGCCGCCTGCGCTGCACTCCGCCAGGTCTATGAACGGGAACCTGACGGGGTAGCCGCTGCCTTTCACGAGGCGGCCCATGTGTATCGTTCCGGCGACCTCGTACTCTGGAACCACCTCAGGCACCCGTCCGCGGATGGTTCCGGCCTTGGCTGTGGTGCCCCCCATGTCGAAACTGATTATGTCCCGGGTCCCGGTCTGCTCCCCGAGCCAGGCGGCCGCGATCACGCCGGCGGCTGGCCCTGACTCAACCACGGTGGCGGGCCTCAGGCTTATCACGTTGCTCTTGACCATGCCTCCGTTGCTCTGCATCACGTAGAGCGGCGCCTTCAGCCCCAGCCTCTTGAGGTCCCTCTCCAACCGGGTTATGTAGGTGTGCATCACGGGCATGAGGGCAGCGTTGACGACGGCGGTGCTGAACCGCTCGTACTCCCTGTACTCGTTGGTCACCATGTGGGACGCGGTGACGTAGACCTTGTTCAGGGACGCCTTCAAGGCCTGGTAGACCCGCTCCTCGTGGGCCGTGTTGGCGTAGCTGTTCAGGAAGCCGACAGCCACGCTCTCGACAGCCTCCCTCCTCAGCTCACCGATGATCTTGTTCAGCCCCTCCTCGTCGATGGGTGTGATTATCTCGCCGTCGTGGCTCACCCTCTCCTCGAGCTCGTACCTGTGCCGCCGCTGGACCAGCATCGACGGCCGCTCGAAGAACAGGTTGTATACCTCGGCGCGGCGCTGCCTGCCTATCTCGATGACGTCCCTGAACCCCTTCGTCGTGACGAGGGCCGTCAAGGGGAGCTCCAGGTTTATCTGTCCTAGAAGCGTGTTGGTGGCGATGGTGGTGGCGTGGCCCACCATCCTCACGGTGGAGGCTTCGTGGCCACCCAAATATTCTCTGAAGGCTTTTACGACGCCTCTCTCCGGGTTCATCGGAGTCGACGGCGTCTTTATGTTGAGCATGTCGCCAGTCTCCTCGTCGAAGGCGACGAGGTCTGTGAATGTGCCTCCCACGTCAACGCTTACGCGATGCAACCGACTTCCTCCGATGTACAAGAAGAACGGCCGCGAACAGATAAAATAAACGAAGAAACATTGGCTTCAGCTTCTTACCGCTGAGCTTTATCGTCTCAAGGACGACATCTCTTTTGCTGTCCGG
>DAOVEE010000236.1 GCA_030669135.1 Candidatus Bathyarchaeota archaeon
GATTTCGTCGTCGACGTAGAGGCTGCAGTAGCAGCACCCGTATTCGGCTACGTCGGGGTCCCTGTAGTCGCAGGGGCAGATGATGTCGCGGTCCGTATCGAAGTCCTCCGAGGCCATCCTGCAGGGGCAGCTCGGGTAGCCGTATCTTTCCTCGTTGGTCTTCAGCCCCTCCAGGAGTACCTGGAGCAGCTTCTCGTCAGGTGTTAGGTATATGCCCCTCGACCTGGCGTCCTGCTGTGCTCGTCTCTTCACGTCATCTATGCTGATCATTGGGAGAGGGCCTCTTCTATGGCTTGTTTCTTGAAGCCCGAGATCACCTGTTCGTCGTCTACTATTATCACGGGGAAGGCGAGTGGGGCGTCTCTCTTCTTGAGATCAGCGATGACCTCCTTCTGCTCGTCCTTGGTGATCGTGTCGACGTCCACGTACTCGTACGCCATTCCGTTGTCCTTGAGGAACTCCTTGGTCTTCTTGCACCAGCCGCAGGTGCTCAGTGTATATAGAAATAGTTTGGGTTTCTTATTTTTCCCATATACTTTGACTGGGTCCATGAATGCACAACCATTAATTCAAGTTGATTATCAGATGGAAGTCTATAAAGTAAATGGTCGCGCCGACGGATAGAGTAACGCTTAATCGCCGCTGGGCGCAGGTAGTGTAATGTCGTTTCTCGACGCGCTAAGGAGAAAGCCCCCGGAGATCAGGGTTCTGGACCTCATCGAGAGGCATCAGCAGCTGAGCGTCTCCGCCGCTAACTGCCTGCTGAAGGCCGTGGAGGCTAAGATGGACGGCGACGGGGAGGACGCCGAGTGCCAGATAAGGGATGTATTCACCTCGGAGGAGGAGGCCGACGTAGTTAGGCGCAGGATCGAGAACGAGCTGGCGGGCGGTATCCTGCCGCCGCTGAGCAGGGCAGACATGGCGAGGCTGACGGAGAGGCTGGACGAGGTCCCTGACTGGTGTAAGGAGTCGGGAAGGATTCTGGAGATCATCTCCATGGACAATCTGCCTGACGACGTGAGGGAGGTGTTCGTGGAGCAGACCCGGATGACGAACAAGTGCGTACACGCCCTCTCTGAGGTGGTGAAGCTGCTGTACACCGACCACGAGGCGGCGCTGGACGCCTGCAACGCGGTGGAGATCATCGAGCACGAGATAGACAACCTGTACATCGAGGCGCTGCGGAGGTTCTACTACAGCAGGATGACGCCCCCGTCCCTGCTCCTAGCCAACAAGTTGGCTGAGGCGCTGGAGATGATCGGCGACAGCTGCGAGAACGCGGCGGACCTCATCAGGGTAGTGGTCGTGAGCACGTTCCTCTAGAGCGCCGCTAACACGAGGTACCCGGCGGCGCTTATGGCTGCTGCGCCGACGAAGGTGGCTACCCACATGTAGGTTATCTCTTTCACCCCTTTCACGTTGACCCAGACGCCCTTGGAGACGCCGAGGCCGACTAAGGCGCCGACGAGTATATGGGTGCCCGAGAGGGGCAACCCGAGGTATGTGCCGACGAACATGGTGAGGGCGACAGCTATCTGGGACGCGAGAGCCGAGATGGGGTCGAGCTTCACGAGGTCTACACCCACAGACTGGATTACCTTACGCCCGATTATTACTAGGCCGAGCATCATGCTTGTGCCAGCGAAGCCCCGGACGAGGACGGGGCTGAGTCCGGTGACGCTGCCCAGTATGGCGGTGGCGTTGGCTACGTCGTTGGCTCCCCGGGAGAAGCTCGTGAGGAGCACCCAGAACGTTAGGAAGAGGGCTGATCTGCGGGCTAGCCTCATCTGTTCCAGGAGACCCTTGACACGGCCCCTGAGGAGACGCTTGATTAGCCTGTAGAGGAGGGCCGCACCGATGAACCCTATGAATGGAGATGCTACCCAGCTGACCGCGACGGTGCCTATGGTGCCCCAGCGGACGCCCCGGATGCCCCACTTGGTGACGCCCAGCCCAATGATGGCGCCGACCGAGCTGTGCGTCGTGGAGACGGGCCAGCCGAGGTACGAGGCGGCGGTGAGCCATGTGGCCACCGCAAGGAGTACCAACAGCGCCTCCGTCTCCGTTATGGAGCCCAGCAGCAGCCCCTTACCGAGGGTCTTCTCGACGTTCTGTCCCATGAGTACGGCGCCCAGCAGCGCGGCTACGCCCCCCAGTACGACTGCCAAATTCAGGCTGAGGGCCCCGCTGCCGGCGAGGGGTGCGACTGCCTCGTCGTTGGCCCCGATGCTCCACGCTACGTAGAACGCGACCGCTAGGCTAACCAACGCGCCGGTATCCATACCATGTGGTTCAGTGCTAGGCGTCTTAAGCTTGATCTTGGGCGCGATGTTTTTTATCGCCACAAGTCGAGTCTTCCTTGATTCGTATGGGTGGTAAGAAGGTTTACGACGGCTACAAGGCGTTCAGCTATCTTGAGCCGGGGTTCGACTACAAGGTGTTCAGGCTCACGGCGCATCCGCGGGTGGAGCCATACATTGTGCCTCTGAGCAGGGGGGA
>DAOVEE010000033.1 GCA_030669135.1 Candidatus Bathyarchaeota archaeon
CGACGCTGTCCGGTCTCTCGCCGTCGCTGGGCCTCAGTAGGGCGCCTCCCGTGGGGCCGCTCATGTCAAGCAACCTCGCCAGGTGGAGCTGAGTCAAGACGTCGTCGTGCTCGCCGTAGCCGTACATGCCGGTGGGCTCGAACATGTCGAACCCGGTGGCCACGATGACGGTGCCAACGCTGAGGGTCTTCTCCTCGACGCCCATGTCCAGGTCTATGGCGCCCACGGGGCATGACTCCGCGACTTCCTCAGGGTTCTCGCAGCTCTCCTTGTCAAGGTAGTAGATACGGGGCAGACTCTGGTTGCTGGGTATGTACACTGCCTTCCTCTTGCTGAGGCCGAGGTCGAACTCGTTGGGCGCCTCGCCCTCGCATACCTCGGCGCATAATCCGCAGCCTATGCACTTGTCCTCGTCTATGTACCTCGGCTCCGTCTCGATGACGGCGCGGAAGTTACCCACGACTCCGACGAGCCTCTTGAGGCGGCTCAGCGTGTGAACCTCAACGTTGGGGTGCTGGGCCACGGGGCTCCTGTACATGCAGCGCCTGTGAAGCTCTCCGTGGAACGGCGCGATGCAGTTGCCGCAGTCCAGGGAAGGGAAACAGGTGCCGAGCTGCGGCGTCTTCCCGCCCAGCCACGGCTGCCTCTCCACCAGGTGCACCTTGAAGCCTTGGTCCGCAAGCCTCGTGGCCGCCTCCATCCCCACCAGTCCGCCGCCTATGACGAGGGCGGCCTGCTCGATGGGTATCTTCTGAGCCTTGACCTCCTCCAGGCTGCCGACTCGGTTCACCGCTGCCCTGAGGAGTATCTTGGCTTTCTCGGCGATCATCTCGTCGCCTGCCTCGGCGGCGCAGAGCTCGCTTATGTCGATGACCTCTATGAGGTACTTGTTGATGCCGACGTCGACGGCGGCGTTCTTGTAGGTCTCCTTGAACAGCCTTGGACGGCATGAGGCGAATACGACGCGGTTGACCTCGTTGTCTTTGATCCACTTCTTGAACTGGGCTAGGTCGCTGTCCGTGGGGCCGTAGTAGCCGGAGTCCACGGCGGCTACGCCGGGCAGCGTCTCCGCGTACACAGCTAGGCCGCCGACCTTGGCCGTGGTGTCCGGGCTGGTGCCCCAAGGCGATATTACTACTCCTATCTTCATCTCTATGCCTCCTTCACCATGGCCTCCAGTTCACCCAGCGCCTCCAGGAACTGGGTGACCATGGTTCCGCTCGACTCAAGTATCTTGATGGGGGTCTTGACGCCCGTCATCTTGAATAACTCCTCTATGATCTGCATCTGGCCCTTGCTGCGCTCGGTGCCCTTTAGGAAGTGGCACCTGTCCTTGACGCAGCCAACGAGCATCACGGCGTCGGCTCCCCTCCTGACCGCGTTGAGCACGTTCCTGAGGCTCAGGTTGCTCATGCAGTTGACGTAGACTGGTATGAAGCCGCTGGTGTAGGTCTTGCCTGTGAAGCCCGCCGTGTCCAGCAGGTTGTAGCCGCAGTCGTCGCAGCAGAAACCCATTATCAATGGTTGGTCCCCCTTCTCTTCGAGTATCGCCTCTACCTGAGCGTCGATGAGGTTGTACCCATAGTTGGGGGTCTCAAGCGCATGGGTCGGGCAGCTGCTGACGCAGAGGCCGCAGCTCTGGCAGAGCTCGGCGTCGAACTGAGGGTACTCGTCCTCGGGGATGGTTATGGCCTCATAGGGGCATACGCTTCTACAGATGCCGCATCTGCCGCAGTTGTCCTCGATGACGACTGGGTGGTTCGCCTTCTTCTCCACGTCGATACTCAGGTGGGATCCGCTCATATAGGCCGCGGCCCCGGCCTGGGCGATGCTGTCAGGGATGTTCTTGGGGCCCGTGCACGTGCCTGCAATGAAGACTCCCGGGGCGCGGGTGGTTATGTTGGCGACCTTCTCGTCGACCTCCTTCATGAAGCCGCTGTCCGCGAGCTCCACGTTGAACAGCTCCGCGAGCTCAGTCGATCCCTCGCTGGGCTCCATGCCGGTGGAGAGGACGACCATGTCGGCGTCCAGACTCTGAGGCTCCCCCATGCCGTCGGTGTACTCTATTCCCAGGGCGTCGCCGTGAGACGATACGCTCATTATGTCGCCGTGGGCGAAGTTTACTCCAAGCTCCTTGGCTTCGTTGTACATGGCCTCGAAGCCGTAGCCGCTTGCGCGGATGTCCCTGAAGAGTATGGTGATCTCGGCGCCTGGGTTCTTGAACTTCTTTATGACCGTGGCGTGCTTTATCGCGGCCATGCAGCAGTACTTGCTGCAGTCTCTGTTGTACTCTGGGTCCCTGCTTCCGACGCACTGAATCATCACGATCCTGTCAGGGGTCCCGGCGTCGCTGGGCCTCAGCACCCGTCCACCTGTGGGGCCTATAGGGTCCATGAGTCTAGCCAGCTGATACTGGGTTATGACGTCGGGTAACCCGTAGCCCCACTTGGGGATGCCTGTGGGGTCGAAGTCCTTGAACCCTGTGGCCAGTATCACCGAGCCCACCTCGATGGTCTTGTCGCCGGGCTTTTCCTCGTGGACCATGAGGGCCGCGGGGAACAGGCTCGTGCAGCTGCCGCACTTGGACTCCGTCACGGCTTCTAACGCCTCCTTGTCCGGCTCAGAGGAATAGATTAGCTTGTACTCTTGAGGCCCTGCCGACGGAACGGTTATTGCCTCCACGGGGCTGCCTTTACCTTTCTTCGGCTCCAAGTCTAGGTCCAGAGGCGCCTTGGTGTACGTCACCTTGAATCCCTTGGGCGTGCGTTCCACGTCTTTCACCTCGCTGTTCACGTGGTATGTGATGCCCGGCTTGGTGAGCATGCTGATCATGTGGGGGCCCCTGAGGCACATGGTGCAGTCCTCCTCGGGGAAGGTCTTGCTTATGAGAGGCATGGCGCCGCCTATGGCGGGCCTGCGCTCTATCACGTGGACCTTTACACCCATGTCGATTAACTGTGACGCCGCTGTGAGCCCGGCTATCCCGGCGCCCACGATGAGGGCCGCCTGTGTCCTTTCGAAGGAAACGGTCTCCGTGGGGCTGACGCTGATGGCTTTCTCGATGGACGCCTTGAGGAGCATCTTGGCTTTCAGCGTGGCCTCGCCTCTGTCGGGGTGTACCCACGCCAGCTGCTCCTTCGCGTTTACTATGACGAGGTTCTCAGGGTCCAGCCCCGAGTCCTCCATCACCGCCTCCAGGGGTTTCTGGCAGACGGAGCGTGTGCACGCGAATGCCACCAGCTTCTCGGAGCCCTGGGAGACGGCCTCGACGAGGTCGTCCCTCATTGCCTTGGTGCACGCGGCGTCTGTGGTGATTATCTCGCTTACTCCCTGGGTCTCCCTGGCGAAGCTCTTGAGCTCCTCGATGTCAAGATGCTCCGCTAGGACGCCGCCGCATGTGCAGAACACTACCTGTACGCTCATCTAGTCGACCTCCTTCACCTCAACAAAGCTGCCGTCCACGGTGATGTCGAAGTCAACCATGTGGACACTGCAGCTGGTGCACGGGTCGTACGCCCTCACTATTTTCTCCAGTCTCCAGCAGGCGTCCGCCCGTGTCGCCGGGTCCGCGATCTCGCTGGCGTAGATCTTAGCGTTCTCGTAGAGATCCTGCTGGATGAGGGGGTGGTTATAGGTGGTGGGCGCTATGATGTTGGCGTACCTTATGAGGCCCTTCTCGTCTAAGACGTAGTGGTGAGTGAGTATGCCCCTCGGGGCCTCGATGAACGACGCGCCCTCACCTCCCCTGCTCTTGACGGGGATGCGGATGTCTTCTCCGAGGATGGTGTCGTCCTCCAGCATCGCCAGGGCCTCCTCCTGCCCAGCGACCAGCTCGGGTATGCGAGCGAGGTTGAAACCCTGGACCTGTAGGCAGGTCCGTGGGAAGAGCTTGAGGTACCGTTCCTCGTACTCCCGGGCCACGGGGAAAGGTATCTTGTTTGCGACGTTAAGCCTCGCCAACGGCCCCACCCTGATGACGCCGCTGACGCCCTCGGGCTTGTAGTATGGGACCTTGGTGCTGCTGTGCTCCCAGACGGCCTCTTGGATGTACTCGTAGTAATTGGATGGGTTGAAGCGGGCCAGCTCCTTGCCGGTTGGCCCGACTATTCTGCCGTCGCCGTCGTACACGTCCCAGTCGTTCTGGGGGCCCTGGACGAGGGCCATGAAGTTTGTCTCCACGTCTGGGAACTGGCTGCAGGTGAGGGTGTCTTTCTCGTAGATGTCAAACACGAAGTCGGCGTACACCTTCATGAGCTCCAGCACCTCTCTTCCTTCCTCTACTAGCTCGTCGCGCCGCTGCTCCTTGAGCCGGAGCGTCTGTCCTCCAGGGACGCTTGTGACCACATGCACTATCCTGCCGCCCGTGGCCTCCACGACCTTGTTACCGTAGGCGTGTATCTTGAGAGCTGCCTTTCCCAGCTCAGGGTACTTGCCCATGAGGGCGATGAAGTTCCTGCTCTCGGCCGGCAGCCCCACGAGGTCCGGGACAGCCAGAAACGCGCTGTGCAGGCTGTGGCTGGTGACGAAGCCACCCGCGTTCATGAGCCTCCTCAGCTTGATGGCAGTCTCCGGCGGAGTCACTCCCCACGCGTCCTCGATGGCCTTTACCGCCGCTAGGTGGTGGCTCACGTAGCAGATGCCGCAGATGCGCTGCGTGAGCTTGGGCGCCTCCTCCGCCCTCTTCCCTGTGAGGAGGTACTCGAAGAACCTGGGCGCTACGGTTATCTGAAACTTGAGGTCGTGGAGCTGGTTGTCCTTGATCTCGACCTTGATCTTTCCCATCCCCTCGATCCTCGTGAGGGGGTCAATTTCGATTATGTCAGTCAATCTACTTTTTCCTCCTCGCCAGCTCTGAGATCACGGACTCCGCGTAGGTGAACCTGTAGAGCATGGCGCTGTACAGGTTGAGGTCGAACTCGTCCTTCAACTGGGTGAGCAGCCCCGTCATGGCGTCGATCATCGCCATCCCCTGGTCGTCAACGTCGAGGCATGACCCACGGCAGCCCTCGCAGGTGTTGCCTGACTGGGGGCACGGCGCCCCGCATCCGCCCATGGTGGCTGGGCCCATACAGAAGTATCCCTGCTCTAGGAGGCACCTGTCCGGGTCCGGTATCTCCTCGTGGATACGTTTGAGAGACGTCTCGTACTCGCCGAGCCTCTCCCTTGGGCAGTCTTCACAGACCTGGGTGCGGTTGTACTCGGGCTCGTTTCCGCTTAACAGAGAGGTCAGGGTGTAGGCTATGTCCGTAACCTCGGGTGGACAGCCCGGTATGATGTAGTCTACCTTGACGAAGTGCTTGATCGGGTGCTGCTCCGGGAGCGACTCAAGGTGCGTCGGTATGGTGCCTCTGTCTGTGCCGCGGTGGTTGTTGTAGATCTCGTTCATCAACTCTTTCCCGTGCCTCAGGTTAGCTAACCCTGGGATGCCGCCGAAGGCGGCGCAGGCCCCTAACGCGATAACGATCTTTGCCTTTTCCCTGATCTCCTTGATTATCTCCTCTTCGTGGGTGTTCCTTATACCGCCCTCAACGATCGCCACGTCGATGTCGTCTGGTATCTCCTTGGTGTCGAGGAGGGTTGGGGCGTAGATGAGCTCGTTGGCAACCAGTATGTCAACCAGCGCCTCGTGGAGGCCCAGCGCAGCCACCTGGCAGCCGCTGTCTCCAGCCAGCCCTATCAATAATATTCTAGCCATGTCATCTCCTGCCTATGCTTGAACGTTCTCTAACCCAGAAGCTCGGGCGTTTGAAGACACGCCGTCAATTTTTACGTAGTTATTAGGCATTCTGGGAATCTAATAGTGGTTCAAATGCGATCATATATTGTTTTCTACCTTTCGTATTGACAGAAAATACAATCGTGTAAACGGTAAATACTAGGCGAAAACGTCTATCTAGACGTCATTTTTTCGCATAGGAATGATATTACACTCTGCACGTCGCCCTCTACTCTGACTTGTATCGGGCCCATGGGGTCCTCCCCCCTCAGGTTAAGCGAGACGTGTCCTGCGTAGGCCGCCTGCCGGTTGAGGCCGAAGCTTAGAACGTCTCCTTCCGCCCATCGTGTTAACATCGTCTTGACGGTGTCTCTGATACGGTCCTGCGCGATTCTGCCCCTCAGCCCGCTGAGCGTCTCCACGCCCTCAAGCCTCGCCGAGACTACGCCCTGTTTCGTCTCAAGCTCGATTTCGCCGAATATTTTTCTGATGGCCTGCGCCACCTTTTCGGGGTCCTCTGTGGGCTGAAGCTTGGCCCTAATCCATGTCACCGTCAAGGGACCTCAGCTTCCCCAGCAGCGTCTCCAAGTTGCGTTCAAGATTGTCTACGCCGTTCTCGTTCGTGATTATGTAGTTGGACATGGCTATCGCGTCGCCCATCCCGAAGCTCAGCTCACGGTGGTCCCTCTCCCTGAAGACCTGCCTGTTGGTGGGGTCGTCGCTCCTCCCCCTGTTCTTCAGACGGCTGTACCTGGTCTCGGGGGATGCGTGGACGACCACGGTGTAGACGTCGAAAGCCTCCTCGAACGCGTACACCTCGTCGAGGCTCCGGACGCCGTCCAGGGCCGCCTTGTTGTTAGGCTCGCCGATTATGAGGGGCACACACTTCTTGGCGACGGCTGCGTCTCCCCCCGACCTGCGTATCTCCTCCGCCATCGCCCCCAGGTTCTCCGGGGTGGGGGGGAGGTTCCTCATCCGCACCTCGTTTCTTATCACGTCCCCCATTGTGAAGACGGAGTACCCCCTATCCCTGAGGAGGTTGGCGAGCGTCGTCTTCCCTGAGCCAGCCATGCCGGTTATGAGCAGCAGTCTACGTTTAGCCATCTAGGTTATCCTCTCTAGCCCCCCGAAACGGGTTTTTATGTAGACCTTCTCTAAGCCAGCGTCTATGGCCTGCGCCGCCAGATCTACTAGGCGCTCCCTCGTAGGTGACTCCATCTCCTTCAACTCAGGAGAAAGGATCTCACCCTGATTGTCGAACTGCTGAAGATAGTAGACCTCGGCGAAGCCCTTGATGTCCTCCGCGATCCTTCTGACGAAGCTAGGTTCATCGGAGACCGTGGGGGCGACGGTTGTCCTGACCTCCACTTCAACGCCCAGTTCTTTGCAAAGTCGGAGGGTCTTCTTCACCGATTCGCTGAACACTCCTCCCAGCGGGGGCACGCCAGAGACGACGCCATAGTCCTCAGGGTTCAGCGGCGCCTTGACGTCCAGGGCGACCCTGTCGATCAGCCCTGTTCTCAGAACCCTCTCCGCTGCTTGATAGGCCGTGCCGTTGGTGTCCAGCATGAGCTTCAGTCCGTGGTTCTTCACCAGCTCGGCGGCCTCGATTACGGCGTCCGGTTGGAGCAGCGGCTCGCCGCCGGTGAACACCACGGCGTCCAGCTGGGGCACGGGGTTCATGCCGATCTCTAACCTCTCCTTGATGTAGTCTAAGTCGACCTCCTCGCCGGAGTCGAGAGGAATGAGCCCTGAGTTCTGGCAGTAGGGGCACCTGATGTTGCAGCCTGCGAAGAAAACGATCATAGATACGTTCCCGTACCAGTCCACGGTTGACATGTCTGTTATGCCGCCCAGCCTCGTCCACCATACCCCCTTTGAATGTCACTCATGAAATGTATCTCTGGTTTTTCAAGGTTTAGGCGACCGCCCCCAGCAGGTAGACCCCCACGAAGATTATCATGGAGCCCACAATCCGTACTCCACCGTACCTCTCCTTAAGCAACACCACGCCCAACGCGGCTCCTAGGACGACGCTCACCTGCCTCAGCGCCAAGATGTAGCTGACCTGCGCCATGCTCATCGCCACAAGCACCAACATGTAGCCACCCTTCACGAGGACGCCGGCGACAGACACCCTGAACAGGGAGCCCCTCAGCTCCTCCCTTAAGAGACTCACGCCTCTTCGTTTGACTGTCACCAGCGACAGCATCCCGGTTATCACGAATCCCAGCCAGAAGGAGTACAGGAGAGGGTCGACCGCGGTCACTCCCATCTTGTCGGAGATGGAGTACACGGTGGTCCCTAGTGCGGCTACGAACGCGTACCTGGACGCGGGGTCGCCCAAAGCCTTCAAAGGCCTTGTCAACTCTTCTCCGCTCCAGCCCTTGAGATGGAGCACGTAGACCCCGAAGAGGATAAGGGCGATGCCCAGAGCCCCCCACGCCGTGATCCTCTCCCCAATGAGCAGAGACGCCGCTATCGCCACGAACATCGGCGAGGACCTTGCGACCGGGTAGACGACGCTAAGGTCACCTTCCTCGTATGCCTTCCCCAACGCGAGGAAGTAGATCGTCTCAGCGACGCCGCTGATGAACAGAAACGGGAGTATCTCTACCGGGAAATATATCTCAGGTAGGATCACATAGAAGACGGGAAGAAAAATGACCAAGCTTAAAACGTTGATGAGAAGCATGAAGCTGTCCTTGTCGCCCGCCTCCTTGGCGACATAGTTCCACAGAGCGTGCGAAACAGCGGAGGTCATCACCAGCATAAAAGGCAGCGGGTCCAAAGGTTATCTCCTCAGTATTCGCCGTAGAGGTATAATGGTTCTTCCCCAACGTTTTATTCAGGCGACGCGAAGTCAATGTGAACGCCATGAGTATTAGGTGCTTCGTGGCCGTTGCATGCGGCGGTGACGAGCTTGCAGCGAAGTTCACTGAGGTGAGGAGGATGCTCGAGGCCGCGAGGGCCGACATTAAGTTCGTCGAGCCGGAGAACATCCACCTCACCCTCAAGTTCCTCGGCGAGATAGAGCCGAGCCTCGTGGAACAAGTATCCCAAGTCGTGAAGGAGGTTAGCTTCAAGCCATTCGACGCCAGGCTTGAAGGTATCGGTGTCTTCCCTAACCTGAGGAGGCCCCGGGTCGTGTGGGCGGGCATCACTGACGGCGTGTCCCAGCTGGCGGAGATCTGGAAGGACGTCGACACGAAACTCAGCAGGCTGGGCTTCGAGAGAGAGAGGCGGGGGTTCAGCCCCCACATAACCATCGGCAGGGTCAGGAGCGGCAGGAACCGGGACAGGCTGGTCGAGGAGCTCTCCGCCCTGAGTGACTACGAGTTCGGCGGCCTGCATGTGGACAGGATCGTGCTGAAGAAGAGCGTGCTCACCCCAAGGGGGCCCATCTACACTCCGCTGGCGGAGTCAGCCGTAGACAGGTAGATATTTCAGTCGTGTCAACTATTTTGCATCCTATAAAGGCGTGAATGTCATGGAGTGGACGGAGCTCAAGCCCAAGGTACTGGAACTGGTGAAGCCTAACGAGGAGGAGAAACAGAAGGTGCAGGCAGCCGCGGAGAGGCTGCGAAAAGACATCAACGGGCTTCTGGAGGCAGAGGGGATCGAGGCCGAGGCCGAGCTCCACGGCAGCGTCGCCCACGGCACGTGGGTAAGAGGCGACGAGGACATCGATCTGTTCATCGTGCTGAGCAGTAGATACTCACGCGGAGACCTTCACAGGGTCCTGGACGCCCTGAAGAGGCACCTCGGCGGCGACTACGTGGAGGCCTACGCCGAGCACCCCTATCTGCGGGCGTCGATAGAGGGGTTCAACGTCGACCTGGTGCCGTGCTTCAGGCTGGAGAAGGGAGAAAAGATAAGGTCGTCCACGGACAGGACTCCTCTCCACTCGGAATACCTTGATGAGGTGCTAAACGACGAGCTAAGGGACGAGGTCAGGATCCTTAAACGGTTCACCGAGACTATTGGGGTCTACGGCGCCGAGATAAGAGTGCAAGGGTTCTCCGGGTATCTGTGCGAGCTGCTCGTGGTGAAGCACGGTTCCTTCGAGGGGCTGCTCACTGCGGCTGCAGATTGGAAGAGGAAGGAGGTTATCAGCTTCGATTCTAACCTGGACGAAGACGAGTTGAGGAAGAGGTTCGACAACCCCCTGATAATCATGGACCCCACGGATGAGTCTAGGAACGTGGCGTCGGCGCTTAGCCCAGAGTCCTACTGGACCTTCGTCGCCGCATGCACGAGCTTCACCGAGAATCCAGAAATGAAGTACTTCGTCCACGAGCAAGAGGCATCCAGTGAAACGGTCCTCAACCTCCTCCAGAGCCAAGGCAGCGACTTTTTGTTCCTGGTGATTGATGAACACAGGGCCGAGGTCCCGGACACCCTCTGGGGCCAGCTTCACAAGTCTGGTCAGGCGCTGCGGCAGACGCTTGAAGCAGGTGGCTTCAACGTCTTCAGGTCGAGCACGTGGAGCGATGAGAGGCACCGCCACATACTCGTCTTCCAGCTACAGTCATCGACGATCCCGAGGGTCATGAAGCACGTGGGGCCCCCAGTCTCGATGATCAGAAACACTGAGAGCTTCTTCGAGACCCATCTGGGAGCGGAGGACACCGAGTCGGGGCCGTGGATAGAGGGCGACAGGTGGGTCGTGCTATTGAGGCGGCAGTACACCGAAGCGAAGAAGCTGCTTGAGGAGAGGCTGGAGGATGGAGGGAGAAGCGTCGGGGTCTCCAAGAACCTGGCTGTCAGGGTCTTGCAGCACCACAGGATCCTCGTAAACGAGGAGATCGGGGACTACCTCGTGGACGGCTTCGAGCAGCACCTGTACAGGCTACTGATAGGAAGGCCGCACTGGGTTGAGTGAACACATCCCCGTAGATGACGTTATTGGACATGCGGTTGGTAGATTCCTCTGCTGGCCACGCTATGATGTGAATGAAGCAAAACAACGGTTGAATCAGCTAAAAGAGCTAGGAATAGAATCACTTGCCCTCGGTGGGCGTCACGGCATCCTAGGTTATCAGGTGCTTGGGAAAGGACATGTTGGTGTCGTCTTGAAGGCCATGAGGGGAGGTGAGGAAGTAGCTTTGAAGATTAGACGCACAGACGCCGATAGAGAGTCCATGCATAGAGAGGCTGAGATGCTTGTTTTAGCCAATAAAGCCGGCGTCGGCCCGATGCTTTACGGCTTTTCCAATGATTTCATCGCCATGGAGGAAATAACAGGGTCTTACCTAGGTGAGTGGATGAACAATTTTCGAGGTAACCCAGAAAAACTGAGGAGCGTAATTCGTGTCCTTCTAGAAAAATCCAGAAAGCTGGACCATGTAGGTGTAGACCATGGTGAGCTGACAAAGGTAAAGAGGCACTTCATAGTCACAGAAGCTGGGCCTAGGATCATAGACTTTGAGTCAGCAAGCATCGAGAGACGGATGCAGAACGTGACGGCTACGGCTCAAAGCATATTCTTGAACAAAGGATTTGCTTCACAGCTGGGCTCTCATCTAAGTCTTCCCGACCTCAAGACCCTGATCAACGTCCTTTCCACCTATAAACAAAACCAGACTGACCATAATTTTGAGAAAATACTTGAGGTATGTAGCCTCATCTAAGGGCAGACAACAACCAACGGTGCATCTAAGTTTGACAACGTCTCTACAACTAAATTGGGCCATCGATTTCTTCAGGGAGGTTGATTCCTTTGAGAGCCTTTGAAACGAAAAACGTCGTTGTGGGTATTGGCCTCGCGTTCGCCTTGTGGTATGTTGTCTTCCTCACGCACATCTTGGATAGCTTCTGGTACAGAGTCACGGTCGCTTCCATCATCTTGGCTCTATATGCAGCCATCTTTGGGAGAGGCGTAGCCGGAGGAAACCATGAAATCAGCGTATCTGTGGTTCTGAAAGGAGTTGCATCAGGTGGCTTCCTTTACGCGTCGTTTTTCGTTGGCTACAATGTTTTCAGATCATCAGTGGAATCGAGCGCCAGCAGCGTATATCTGTTCAGAACCGATTCTCCTCTCTATATCGCGGCTGTGTCACTGATAATTACTAGCATTTGTGAGGAGTTTTTCTGGAGGAGGTATCTTCAGACTGCTCTCGTCGAGAGCCATGGAGGAACGGGGTTCAGTCTATCTGCTCTGATGTATGCATTTATTCATCTTCCCACTGGTAACTTGGCCCTCGTTTTCGCTGCGCTGATCGCTGGGCTGTTCTGGGGTTTACTCTATGAATACACCAAGTCGTTCTGGGTGGTCGTCTTTTCTCATATTGTATGGACTGAGTTGATCTTCGTGTTTCTTCCCCTGAGGTAAGGAAAACTTTATTCATCATAAGTGATTGACCACATCCATGTCTTTGAAGACGTGGGTCATCGCCACTCGGCCCTGGTCGCTCGTAATGACGTTTGTCTCTACGTGCCTCGCAGGCATTCTAGCCTATGTGAGCGGCAGCTTCAGCGTACCGATATTCATACTCACCATGGTTGGATTGCTAATAGCTCATATAGCCGCGAACATGACAAACGACTGGTACGACGTTAAGCATGGGGTTGACGCTAACGCGCCTACCGCCGAGTACCGTCCACATCCGCTTCTGTTCGGAGAACTAGATAAGAAGACCTACAAGACGGTGATTTTTTCTCTATATGGGATAGGGTTACTCATCAGTCTGTACTTGACTTGGCTGCGCGGTTTACCCGTATTAGTATTCAGCGCCTTGGGCGTTATTCTGGGAGTATTCTATACAGCTGATCCCGTTAAACTGAAACACCACTCAGTTGGAGAAATCTGCGTCTTCCTTGCTTACGGGCCGCTTATGGTTGGTGGAGCGTATTACGCCCTCACGG
>DAOVEE010000288.1 GCA_030669135.1 Candidatus Bathyarchaeota archaeon
CTCAGCTACGAGGAGGTGGGGCTACCCGGCGTTTGGAGCCGATCCACGGCGGGTTTAGCCGGAGACAAGCTCATCTTCTGTCTCCCCGGCTCAAAAGGCGCCGTGCGCACGGCGCTCGAGAAGATCATTCTGCCCGGTGTCGGGCACATGCTGTGGGAGCTGGATCGAGTTTGACGATGAAGCCGTTTACAGAACTCACCGACAGAAAAAACGCCATCAGGCTCATCATGAAGAACGTCAAGCCCATCAAACGCGTAGAGACGGTCCCCCTCGACGAGACCGCGGGCCGGGTGTTAGCCGCCGACGTCGTAGCTGGGTTTGACGTGCCGCCCTTCGACAGGGCATCAATGGACGGCTACGCCGTGAAGGCGAGGGACACGTCGGGAGTTAATATGGACACACCCGTCCGCCTCAAGATTATTGGTGTTCAGCACGCAGGCGAACTGTACGAGGGAGAGCTGAGGGGCGGCGAGGCCTTGGAGATAGCCACTGGGAGTCCCATGCCGAGGGGCAGCGACGCCGTGGTTATGGTCGAGGACACAGCCCTGGAGGGGGGCGTGGTTGTTGTCTACAAGGAGCTTGTGGCGGGGAGGAACATGGCGCCCGCCGGCGAGGATATGGAGAGGGGCGACCACGTGCTGAGCAGTGGGGCCGTCCTGACTCCCGGGATGGTCGGGGCTCTGGCGGCCCTCGGCTACGCTGAAGCCGAGGTATACGAGAGGCCGAGGGTGGCTATTTACTCGTCGGGGCCTGAGATAGTTCCACAGGGGACGCCGCTGAGGCCGGGGCAGATATACGACGTGAACAGCTACACTCTAGCGGCGGTAATCGAGTCGAACGGGGGAGTCCCCGTGAAGAGGGGCATCATGCTCGACGACGTGGAGTCCATCGAGGCCGCGGTCATGGACGCGGCGGAGCACGACATGGGAGTGTTCAGCGGCGGAAGCAGCGTGGGGGCGAAGGATCTCTTCGGAGAGGTAATGGAGAGGCTCGGCGACGTCTTCTTCCACGGCGTCAGGGTTAAACCGGGTAAGCCCACCCTCTTCGGGACCGTTGAAGGCTCCCCCGTATTCGGGATGCCCGGCTACCCGACCAGCTGCCTCAACAACAGCTACGTGTTCTTGGCACCCGCGGTTCGCCTCATGGCGCGGCTCCCCCCTAGGGAGGCCCGTGTGCTGAGGCTGCCGATGGGTCACAGGATGGAGTCGAGGTCCGACCGTGAGCAGTTCATCACCGTGAAGGTGGAGGAAGGGAAAGCGTATAAGGTCTATAAGCAGAGCGGTGACATCACCAGCATGACCCACGCCGACGGGTACATCGTATTGCCTGTAGGCGTCAGTGTGGTCGAGGAGGGTGAGATGGTAGACGTCACCCTCCTCTACTAGACTTCTCGACCGTGTTCACCAGCCTTAAAGCCTCACGGGTTTGATGGGTATCAGAGGCGCGTTCGATGGATTTCGAGTTGGGGGAAGAGTACGCCCTGAAGCTGGACGAGGCTGACCCGCTGGCCGCGTACAAGGAGAGGTTCTACGGGTTGCCAGATTGCATCTACATGGACGGCAACAGCCTCGGGTTGATGAGCTACGACGCCGAGAGCACGCTGCTGAGGATCATGGACGAGTGGAAGAAGCTGGGGATCAAGGGCTGGAGCGGCGCCGAGGTGCCGTGGATAGGGTACGCTGAGAGGCTCGGCGAGCTTCAGGCGCCC
>DAOVEE010000185.1 GCA_030669135.1 Candidatus Bathyarchaeota archaeon
ATGAAGATTACTTTGTAGCTGTGCCCCTCAGGCAGGTACCTGAGTAGATAGCTGATAACCTTGACTGTTTTGCCCTCGGCCTCGATCATCCACGAGGGGTCGTCCCTGAGCTGCTTGACTCGCTCGTCCTCGTAGTAGCCACGGAGGTTGTCTTCGTCGGCTTCACGTTTCTCGTCTGTGAGCACGGGGACGCCGCCAGCCTCCAGCATTCTCATCATCATGCTGGTGCCGCTGCGGGGGAGCCCCGATACCACGGTGATCACGGTGGTTCCTCGGAGTAACTGGGGGCAGTGCCGATAAAAACATGCCTCAATAAGGCCGTGGTTACGGGGAAAAGTGTCTGCTGCGCTGCGTTTCTGCCTTGATTCGTCGTTACCCATACGCTTTTTTACGTAGATCAAGATCGAAAAGAGGTGTTTCTGGGCCTCCTTTTCGGCGTGGAGGGCTGGTTTCCGGTTTGTTAGTTGACCCCCTTCCCCCTACTTTGTGGGTGTCGTTTTGTGTCTTGTGGCTAGAAGTCTTCCCTCATCAGGGTCAGCGTCTGGTAGTCTCCGTCCTTCGCCAACTGGTATATGTAGTCGGCGACGATGACGTCCTCAAGGGCTAACCCGATGTTAATCGCCAGTATACGCTCCTCCTGGCTGTCCCTACCCGGCTTCACCCCGGCGACCACCTCGCCCAGCTCCGCGTATAGCTCCGGCAACCCGTCTGGGAACGCCCCCTGCTCGTAGAAGTGGACCGTCTGGTCCCAGCTGTCCGTGATGAACTTGTCGGCGCCCAGTATCGCGTCTCCGTGCCATGCCCTGCTCGCTTCCAGGCCGAACCCGAGGCACCCAGGCTTGAACCATTCGTCACGCACCAGGGGCTCCTTAAGCCTCTGCGTCGCAGTCAGTATCATGTCCACGCCGTCCACCGTGGACTCCACGCCGTCACATGGAGTTATCTCCAATCCAAGCTCGGTCTCGAAGTCGGTCTTCATCCGCCTCATGGCTTCGGGGTTGATGTCGAAGACGCTGACCGCGTCTAGGCGCGGGATGACTTCCTTGAAGGCGACCAGGTTCATCCTACCCTGAACTCCGCAGCCAACTACGCCCAGGGACTCGGCGCCCTCCTTCGCGCAGTACTTGGCGGTGATGGCGGAGACGGCGGCGGTTCGCATCGCGGTTATCCAGCGGCAGTCCATGACGGCGAGGGGCATCCCCGTCTCCATGTCGTTCACGATCATCAGACCCGCGATCTGGGGGAGCCCCAAGGCGCGGTTGCTGGGGTAGCCGCTAACCCATTTCAGGCCGCCGATGCCGAGCCCCTCGTAGTAGGCGGGCATGGCGTGGATGAAGGCGTCGGGCTTGCTGTGTATCCCCGGCTTCGGCGGGTTCTCGACGCGGCCGTGGCCGTGCTCGCCTAGCCCCAGCTCCACCAGCTCTATGACCTTCCCCATCGGTATGTCTAGCTTCAGAACGTCCTCCTGTGAGAGGTAAATGAAATCAACTCGCTTCAAACGATATGCCTCAAGGAATTCTGGGCTAGGAGGTATATGGTTTTTCCCTGCTAGACGTAGAGCTGGATCACGGTGCCGTCCTTGAGCTCACGGTCGATGCCTACCTTCTCGTTGTCGAACTTGGCGGAGGGCCCCCAGATCCGGGCGTACTTGAACCGCTCGTAGAAGTCGTTGTGGATCATCTTCGCCAACTCCCCCACCGTGACCCCGCCCCTGCAGACAATCGGCTCCACGGCGGCCTCCTTCCTCGGCTCCTTAGTGTACACCCTCACAATGTCTAGAAGCTCGAACAGCTTCTCCCCCAGCACCCTCTGTAGGTCCGGCGTCTTCTCGAAGCTGCAGACCCCCACCTGCAGCGGCGCAGCCGCCTCCCTGAGCCTGTCCACGGTGCCCTGGTCGATGCCCAGGTCCGCCTTGTTCGCCAGCACCAGCGTCGGCCTGTACACGGCGTTGCCGAAGAGGGCGTCTTCCACCACGTCCAGAGTCACCCTCCCCCTGACATACACCAAAGCGCTCCTTATCTTGTACTCGTTGAAGAGAGTGATTATCTCGTCCGTGGAGCAGCCGTCCAGCTCCCCCTCCCACACGAACTGGATGTCCCGGCCGTGGCCCCGCTTCACTATCTCCACCTCGCCGGGGGGAGGCGCCGTCAGTATTCTGGCGTTCTCCAGCTCCCGCGAAACCATGAGGTAGTTGCCCGCCGGGTCGTCCTGGATGTCCACCACGATGATTATGCTGTCCGCGTTACGGGCGGACGAAAGGTTCATGAAGCCCTCCGATTTGCCCTCGCTGCTCCCCTCAACGATGGGAGGCACCTCCACCAGCTGGAACTGGATGTCCTGGTAAGGCAGCATCCCAGGCGTCGGCCAGGTGGTGCCCCACGGCCAGCTCGTCACCTCCACCGAGCTGTTGGTCACAGCCCTCAGCAGGCTGCTCCGGCCCACGTTGGGGGGACCCACCACAGCGATCTGGGCGGCGCCCTGCTTCTGGACGTAGTAGCTGGGGCCGCCCCCCCTCTTCGCCTGCTTCTTCTTCTTCTCTATGTCGTCCCGCAGCTGCGCCATCTGGCGCTTGATCTGCATCTGGAGCTTCTCGGTGCCCTTGTGCTTGGGGACCAAGGAGAGGAACTCCCCCATCAGCCGCAGCCGCTCCTCCGGGTTACGGGTCATGGTGACCTCGTTCCACTTCGCCTTGGCTTCCTGCGGGAGGTTCGCGGGCAACGGAGTACACCCTCGGGTTCTATAGAGCGGGAACCCGTTAAAAAACAGTGAGGACCACCCGAGCCCACAGCGACCTCGGGCTTCCATGACCTTAATTAATCGTGGCTCCATCAATTCTCTGTGACTTCAGATGGTTAAACCGTTCATCATAGGGACGAGAAACGCCGGCGAGTTCCTCTACGCCGGTGCCGAGATCCTGCGTAACGGGGGCTCCGCCCTCGACGCCGTCGAGGCGGCCACCAGGCTCGTCGAGTCCAACCCCGACGACACTTCGGTGGGTCTAAGCGGCATACCCAACCTCTTCGGCGTCCAAGAGATGGACGCCAGCATCATGTGCGGAAAGACCCTCGGGGCGGGCACAGTGGGCGCCGTCAAGGGCTTCCTCCACCCCATAAGCGTCGCCCGCAAGGTGCTGGAGGAGGCGCCTCACGTCATGCTGGTGGCCGAGGGAGCAGAGCTCTTCGCCAGAGCCATGGGAATGGAGGAGGGCGACCTCAGCACCGACAAGAGCAGGAAGATCTACGAGACCTTCGTCAAGGACGCCTTCGAGCACGAGGAGATCGACGAGAGCCAGCAGTGGATCGTCAACTACGCCAAGAGCCAGAACATGAGGGAGTGGTACGACAGG
>DAOVEE010000151.1 GCA_030669135.1 Candidatus Bathyarchaeota archaeon
ACGTGGAAAGAGTAGAGGCAAAGAAATGGTCACGCTGCCCCTGGGTTGTGGAGCTGGGAGAAGACGTCTGGGGGAGCTGAAAGGTAGGCCGGGGCTAGATTTTTGCTGTGTTTACATCTCGATCCTGAGTTTCTTGATCTCCAGCTTCAACAGGTAAAGGGCGTAGAAGATGAGGCTGCACAGGATGAGCAGCGTACCAAGGGTTAGAAAGGTGAAAGTGATCAACGCCATTGGGACGCTGAAGTAGTTAGTCAGTTGATAGTCCCTCACGAAGAAGTACCCCGAGAAAAGGGAAGTAACTATGAAGAGGAGCCCAGGGAGCCCTATCATTAGCAGAGGTTTATCCTGCACCAAGAGCTTGAGGGCGACCATTATCAGCTCGAGTCCGTGGGATACCGGGTCTTTCTTGGAGGTGTTCTCCAAGCCCTCGTAGCGTATGGTGGCCGGGACCTCCATTACGCGGAGACCGAACTTCCGGGCTATGGAAAGCTGCTCGGTCTCGACGCCGAACCCGTCCTCGCTCATATCGGTGAACAGCCTCAACGCGTCCTTGGTGAATGCGCGGAAGCCGCTCTGGGTGTCCTTGACGCCGTCATTCGCGGTCTGGCTGAACGCGTTCACGATGGACAACCCGACTCTACGGTAGAGCGGCGCGTCGGTGGAAGAGCCTGCGACGTACCGTGAGCCTATAACGAGGTCTGCCTCACCGTCGAGTATAGGCGCGACGAGGCGCGGGATGTCTTCTGGGTTATGCTGTCCGTCTGCGTCCATCATGACTATAACGTCGGGGGCTATCCTGTCCGCTAACCGGAAACAAGTATGGAGAGCTCTGCCTTTCCCCATGTTGGATGGGTTTCTGACGACAGTAGCCCCTTTCTTTCTAGCTATCTCGTTGGTCCCGTCTGTTGACCCGTCGTCGCATACGATGACGTGCTCCACGTGTCTGAA
Organism: Candidatus Bathyarchaeota archaeon; assembly: GCA_030669135.1. Taxonomy (GTDB): domain Archaea; phylum Thermoproteota; class Bathyarchaeia; order TCS64; family TCS64; genus RBG-16-57-9. The sequence goes on from DAOVEE010000151.1 coordinate 949, forward strand.
GGCCTGATCTAGTATTTTGCCGATGTTTTTTTCCTCGTTATAGGCTGGGATGCATACCAAGATGAATGGTTTGAGGCTCTCATACTCGGAGTGCTGGCTCATTACGTCTATGAACTGCTGGGACACGTGGGATGCCTCGTCTTTTGGTGTTCGTGGAATAGTATTCCATATTAGAGTGTGAGTGTAGTCAGGCGCAACAACTATGGCGGTATGCGCCGCGTCTCTTTGGTTAGGATAAAAATGTTGGGACCTGATTAGCTGTCTGTTTCTTTGAAGACCGCGTCTCCTTTACGGACTCTGTCGCTTACCTTCAGCCCGATGGAGTCTCCGGCGCCTGCCTCCTCGACTGCTTCATGCATTATCTGCATGGATTTAACCAGCTGCGTGAACTCGGTGGTGGCGCCCCTCACCGTTATCTTGTCCCCGACCTTCAACGTCGAAACCAGTTCAACTACCGCCACCCCTATGTTTGTGTAGTAGTGGCTTACATCACCAATTTTCACTAAAGGTTCCGGCATGGATAGAGATTGGTTGAAGGACGTTAAATGGTTTCCGGGAGGATTTGTTTCCGCATGTTCCGATTATTATGGTTCAAATTTACCTGTACTGGAACCTAGTTTTCACTATGTTGAAAAAATGTGGGTGTCGGTGATCTGGTTTACCATGCTTTTTTCAGCAGACTTAACCCGTTTCCCCCGATTATTTTGGCTATCTCTGTGTCGCTGTAGCCGTGTTTTATCATCCAGCGGCAGACGTTCTGGAGGCACTCGGAGGGGTTCTCCATGCCTCGGACGTACTTGAGCTTCTTGAGCTGCTCCACGTTCATGTCGATGCCGAGGTACTTTGCCTCATTGCCTTTTCCGGGGCGTGTGTAGTGGCCGAGGCCCAGCTTGCCGTGCTGCTCCAAGTTGGTGAGGTAGAGGCCCACGTGGTCGCCGTAGTTGGAGTCGGGGCCGCAGCCCACGTGGTCGACGCCGACGAGGTCTATGCAGTACTCGATGTGCTCCATGTAGCTCTCGATGCCATGCAGCGGGTGCTTCTCGGTGACGGTTAGGTTCGGCGCCGCCTCTATTGCCATGACGCCGCCGCGCTCGGCTAGTGCCTGGATGACCTCGTCGGGGAACATGCGGGTGGTGGGGGTGAGAGCCCGTGCCCCGGCGTGGCTGACTATTATGGGGTCCTTGCTGAGTTCGATGACCTCTAACGCCGTTTGGTCGCTGGTGTGGCTTACGTCCACGAGGAAGCCGAGCTTGTTCATGCGGACGAGGGCGTCGTACCCGAACTCGGTTAGGCCTCCGTCCAGGTGCTCCTTGAGGCCGCTGCCAAGCATGTTGCTCTCGCTGTAGTTGACGCCTATGCTGCGAACTCCCAGGCCGTAGAGGACGTCGAGGCGGTCCACCTCGTTCTCGATGCAGCTGACCGACTCGAGGACGGCTACCCACGCGAGCTTGCCTTCCCGGTGGGCGCGTTCGATGTCGTCAACCCTCTTACAGTGGATCAGGAAGTCCTGATGGGCGATGTCGCAGAGCCTCATGCCCAGGTCGTGGAGGGTGCTGTTCCAATCCCAGCCGTGTTTGGTGTTGATGAAGCTGCTGCCGTCCTGCATGTTGTCGAAGACGCAGTCGAGGCCGCTGGCTGCTAGGGCCTCGTAGGCGAGGAAGTTGCGTCCCTCCCTGTCGAAGTCCCTGTTCTCCAAGGGGTTCTCGGGGCTGATGTCGGGGTGGGCGTGGAGGTCTATGACGATGCTACTCTCCATGACCATCTTGAACCGTTCCTCCTCCGTCTTGCTGAGGGGGACGGGCTCCCACCACTCAGGGATCACGGCTCTGCGGAGCTTGAACTCCCGGTAGTCTCGGCTGGGCTCAAGGTACTGGTAGGCTTTGTAGCCGTCGTACTTCTTGTTTCGACCCATAGAAATCGGTGAAGCCTATGTTCGGAGACTTATTTAACAGGATAGGTGGCCTCGTCTTTTCGGTTCATATACGAAAGTTAATCTTATTTCTCCACCGGAGGATATAGAACTGATTCATCATGCTTGACAACAAGGTCGTAGATAAAATCGAGAGGTTCGTTGAGTCCGAGCTGGCCTGCAGAAAGCACCCTGGCTCCAGTTTATCGGTCATAAAAGGCGGGGAGGTGGCGTGGGCCAAGGGTTTCGGCTACGCCGACATCGACGAAAAAATACAGGCCGAGGCAGAGACAGTTTACAGGTGCGCGTCGGTGACCAAGCCGGTCGTCACTGTCGGCCTCCTCCAGCTCATGGAGAAGGGTAAATTCGATCTGGACGAAGAGGTGAACAGCCATCTGGACATCAAGATCCGGGATGTGCAGGGGGAGGAGCCGACCATCCGGGATCTTCTGACTCATCGCAGCGGCATGCCTACACGGGTGCCGCCGATATACATGCTGGACGAGGAGCCTCTGACCATGAGGGGCTACATAGAGTCCGCGGCGCGGACCGTCAGGCCCCGCGGGGAGAAGTGGGCCTACTGCAACACTGCGTACATGATAGCCGGGTACCTCATAGAGCTATTCACCGGGATGACCTACGACAGATACGTCACCGAGAACGTGCTACAGCCGCTGGAGATGAGCTCAACCGCGTTCACCTTGACGCAGGAGATCCGTGGCAGTCTGGCTCAGGGCTACAAGCGGGTGGGGGGCCCGGAGAAGCCGCTGATTCCTGTCAGCCCCTATATCCTGGGCACCATGCCCGAGGACCCGGCGGGGAGCCTGTACTCCACCGTCCTCGACCTGGCCAACCTCGTCATAATGAACATGGATGGGGGGAAGTTCAAAGGTAGGCGCATACTCAGGGAAGAGACTGTGAAGGAGATGCATCGGCTCCAAGCCCCCTCCGGTAACTCGAGGAGCGGCATGGGCCTCACCTGGTTCTACAGCATCCACGACGGCCACGTCATGCTGAACCACACCGGCGGGCTGCCTGACTACGCCAACAACGTCTGCTTCTACCCGGCGGAAGGTGTGGGGGTGTGCTGGCTCAGCAACCTTCAGGACGGCTCGGGGTGGAGGCCCCCGTCACCCACGGTTCTGAGAATGGTCCTGGGAGAGAAGCCTGTTTTCGGCGCGGGCCTCCAGATGGTTCCCGGTAACTGGGATAAGATATGCGGGGTCTACGGCGACGAGACACGTCAAACCGTGTTGGGGGTTCGTAACGGGTACCTGACAATGGACAACGTGGTGCTTCTGGAGAGGATCGACGATACAAGATACAGGGCTCATGGGACGTCAAACGACGGATACGAGGTTGCATTCGAGTATGGCGCGGACGGACAGGCTGAGAGCGTCAGCGTCGGCACGACGACTTTACCGAGGTATAAACCGGAGACGCCCAAGGTGGACATGGACCTAGGCCTGAGAGGCACATGGAGGGGCGAGTACTACGACTCGTCAGGGTTCCACATATTTGAACTCACCATAAAGGACGAGTCGATAGCCACGGTAAAGGGGCCCGGGGGAATGAGCATCACATCCAACGATTTCGATGCAAAAGCAGGGAAGGTCACGGGTGGGTTCAGTTACCGTATCCCGGAGGAGTACGCCCGCTGGGGGACCAAGGAGTACGCCGACGCCAATGTCGAGCTGTACGCAGTCGAAGGCAAGCTGAAGGGAACGCTTAACGTAGGGGCCGCGAAGACGCTCGTAGAGCGGGAGAGGGCCGCTTAGCTCGTTTTTCTATTCTAGAGTTGATTGCAGGGTAATCGTAACGGGCT
>DAOVEE010000035.1 GCA_030669135.1 Candidatus Bathyarchaeota archaeon
CCTGCCCGTCTTGAGCTTTGTATAAGCCCTCCTCATGTACTCGGGCACCCTCTCCGCCTTGTTGATGTAGCCGCGCCACTTAGTCACGCTCCGGAACGCGTCCTCTATGTTGAACCTCTCGCGCCCGTACACCGACGGCGAGACACCGTCGGTCAGGCACAGCAGGGGCACGGAGTCCTCGTATGCCTGTGCCAGGGCGCCGAAGGCCATCTGAGTCCCGGCTGCGTTCCCTCCGCCCATGACGCTGCAGACGCCGAAGGCCTTGCCGTCGCTCACTCGGCTGAAGCCGTCCGCCACGGCGACGGCGTAACGCTCATCCCTCACCATGAAGTTCTTTATGCCCTCCTCGCCGCAGGCGTTCCCGAAGACGTGGGTGGGGAAGGTGCTGACCCACCCGACTCCCTCCTTTTTTAGTATCCTTACCAGGCCGTTAGCTGCGTTTACCTTCAATCAGATACCTCACATGCTAGTCTGTCTCTAGATAGAAAAAATAACCGAATCGTCGTTCAGGGAAGGGCTGTTTAAATTGATGGGCGTTTACATGTTCTCTGGTGTTTCTTTGAGCATCGTCGGGGTTGTCATCGGAGTCGTGGTGGGGAGCATCGTGACGGCGCCGTTCCTCTGGCTGGCCGGTAAATGGATAGTCGGAGGCGATAAGGCGAGGTTCATGGACGCGGTGTGGATAGGCGTCCTCGGCACAGTGGTGAACGCCGTCATCGGCGAGGTCGTGGGAGGCGGCGGCGGGTCCCTGGCCCAGCTCGTCGCCTACCTGTACCTGGTGAAGACCTACTACGAGACTGGGTGGGGGAACGCCGTGGTGATATCCATCCTCGCCGTGGTCATCATGACCGTGGTGCTGGTCGTATTAGGGACGGTATTGGGCATCAGCCTTGGCGGAGCAGGATTCGGTCCACCCTTCTAGATTGAAGAAAAAGGATTATTTTTTCCATTTCTCGCCGAGGGGGTAGATGTCTCCGGGTATGTTCTCGTAGGTGTGCTGGCTGAGGTCCGCCGGCCCGAGGCCCGGCGCGTCGACCACGACGATGCTTCCGGCGGCGTCGTTGTAGAAAGCCCTGAAGTGGACGCGGGACTTTATGGCGACGATCTTCAGGTTGTCGAGGCTCAGACCGACCGCGGAGAATATGGCGTCGTCAAGCACCTGGTGGAGCGTAGGGGTGAGTATGACGTGGTTGTTCTCGCCGAACCCCAGCACCGCGGTCAACCCCAGCCTCCTCGTGTCGCCTCTGCTCATGGGGCCCCTGAGAACGAAACTGCAGTCGTCGAGGTACTCCAATGTGCCCTTGATCTCGACTGGTTTCCCGGAGTAGCAGTCAGCGTAGCCACCCACCTTCACGTCGACACTGTCTCCAACCTTTGCCCTAGTTTTCAGTTTCCGTATGGCTGCCTCATCGCTTATGGTTGCGACACAGAAGTCGGTTGCCCCCTGCTCGATGAGCTCCTTAAGGATGTGGGTGCTGTCGCCCATCCTGTCGCTGTGGTCGGCTATGATGACGGGAGTCTTGCCTGCTTTAGCCAGCTTTATGGCCTCTGCTACCCCCTCCCTGGTCTTGGGCAGCTTCTTTCCGGCGAAGGGCTCACGCAGGCTCCAGATGTAGCCGGAGACGTCCTCCGCGACCTTCTCGGCGAGGGCCGCGTCGTCGTTGGTCACCGCGATTACGGTGGCACCGACATCCGGCACGTCGGCGTACGCGAACCCGAAGGCCACGCTGACGCAGTAGCAGTTCTCTTCTCTACGTTCCCACTCCCGCGCCCGGTCCATGATCTCCTTGGCCGGGGACTCGCCTGTGCCCTGGTAGACGCTGGGGGTCATCACGCCGGGTTTCCTTATCGCCGTGGTGGGCTTGAAGCCGCCCCTGACGGTCTCTATCATGCACCTTGCGGCGGTGTAGCCTATCTCCTCCGAGTCCACGTGGGGGTAGGTCTTGAGGATGAACACCGCGTCGGCGGCGTCCGTCAACTCGCTGTCCTCGTTCGCGTGGAGGTCCAGCGTCACCATGATGGGGACGTCCCCGACGGCGGCCCTGGCTATGCGCACTATCTCCGCCTCCGGTTTGTGGTGCCCGGTGGCGGCCATGGCTCCGTGTAGCGCCAGAAGCACGCCGTCCAGCTTCCCCGCCTTCCTGAGGCCGTCGGCTATGCCGAGGCTGTACTTGTCGAAGCACTCCTCGGTGAGCCAGCTCCCGCTGGAGCCGCCGCGGCTCCTGGAGGCGGCGAGTATGCCGACAAGCTCCACGTCGTCCTCCTCTTCGGCGGCCTTGATGAAGCCGTTGATGTAGCTGGGTATACCCCTCGTAGACTCCAAGACGTCATCGCCGTGGAGCACTTTACCTGCCTCGAAGTCGTCCACCGTGGTGGGCTTCGGGCAGAAGGTGCATGTCTCGTGGCTGAAAGATGCAACTGCTATCCTCATAGTGTTCACGGCTGATCATCGATCCGCTGGGGCAATAAATCATGCGATCTCCGCTTCGAGGAACCCCACGCCTGCACCCGTCACCCTGACCTTGACGAACTCCCCGAGCTCCGTGTCGGTGTGCACGGCTACCGCCTTGTAGGCGAAGTTACGGCCCACCTTGGATCCATCTCTACCAAACTCATCGAGCAGAATCTCACCCTCCCAGCCGATCCAACTCATCCCCGTCTCGACGGAGAGCTCCTTCCACATCTTGGTGAGCCTCCTCGAACGTGCCTTGGTCTCCCTGCCGTGGAGCCTTCCCGGCATCTCCGCGGCCTCCGTCCCAGGACGCTCCCAGAATCGGGAAATGTTGAGAACGTCTGGGCTAAGCCATCGGATCAGATCGAGCGAATCCTGAAACTGCTCCTCGGTCTCACCGGGGAACCCGCAGATTATGTCGGTCGACACCCCGAGATACCTGTGGACGGCTCTGAACCTCGTAACGAGTTCTCTGAATTCCTCTACGGTGTATCTTCTGCGCATTTTCCCGAGAACCTGGTCGTTGCCGGATTGAACTGGGACGTGCAGAAACTTGTACATCTTCTCGTTTCTATACGACTCGATCAGCTCGTCGAGGAAAGGCAGCGCACTGTTGGGGGTCATCATGCCGACTCTCACCCGGAACTCGCCTTCGACGCCTGTGATCTCGTCGAGGAGCATAGGCAGGGTGGTTCCTTCGTGGTCATACGCGGCGGTGTCCTCCGCCGTCACCCATACCTCCCTACAGCCATCGGCGACGGCTTTCCGCACATCATCGACGATCTTCTCAGCCGGGAAGGAGCAGAGTCTGCCCCTGGCGTACTTGACTATACAGTAGCTGCAGTTTCCCAGGCATCCGCTGCAGATTGGGGCAATGTGGACGAGCTCGTTTGCCCGGACCCTAGGGAGGCACGTCCTCTCAGTGGGCTCTCCATCGACGTATACCACCTTTCCTCCACGGAGCGTCTTCTCCGCCGCCTCAACGATGTGCTCTATGTCGTCTGGCCCAACCAATGATGCCCTTGGCGCTATCTCCTCTACGTGACTCTGCATGGCCTTCGGCATGCAACCAGCCACGATCAGCGGTTTCCCGGACTCGTACAGCCGCTTAATGCGTTTGGTGATCTTCCTCTCCGTAGGCGTCTTCACTATGCATGTGAGTAGTATGTTTAGGTCCGAGTTCTCTGGTGTCTGGGCTAGTCTGTATCCTTTCTCCTGCAGCAGTCCTTTCGCTATCTCTGCGTCGGCGGTGTTGGCGCTGCACCCGTAGGATCGCACGTAGATTTTGGGCATCTGTTTGTTCCTGATTGGTTAAGCTTGGTGTGTTTTAAACGGTGCGGACGCGCCATGTTTTTAAATGGATCAGTGTCGTTGATCCTTTCTTGTTCGGTCCATATCGCTTTTTTTATAAAATAGTTAAGTGAATTTGAATGAGGCCGGTTTTATTAATTCTGTTAAAAGGTGACATAATATGGTAGATATTTAATATTTTTATGTTATATCTATGGGCTTCATTTTATTGTCGGAGAAATGAGTTATCCTCATACTTTGAGAGTATTTAAAATTGTTCTATAAAGTTGAGAACAACTTTATACCTTTAATTAAATAATGAATGTCTAACCATTCCCAGATGTTATTAGAAATATCTCATATTCCCATACCATCGCCGATACACACGCCTAGCTGAGACAAAGTAAGGCTGTGTATGATGATATCGACTGGCGTGATAATGGGGGAGTAAAAAGAGACATGGTTTTAATTGAAAAGGCGCTTAGCCTGCAGCGCCAAGGCGTCGACCTGGATACGTACACGGGGGTCGACGCAGCCGAGGACACATGGGTGACCAATACTTTCTACGCCGAGATAAAGCAAGCCATGGCCAACGTCACAGGCTTCGTGGACGGGCTGGCCACCAACTTCCGGGGGTTCATGGGAAACGTTAACTCAGCCGTGATAACCACCCTGGGCAAAGCCATCAAGCCGAGGCTCAGCTACCAGATCGTCGTCGCCTTAGACAAAGACATAGTGAAGGAGCCAAAGCACGGAGGATTTGGGTTGGAGAACACTCAGCTATACGACATGGAGCCTTTCGCTGGACCCGAGAAGCATGTCGACTTGGGCATCGAGCTCTACGACATCGAGTCAAGCTGGAAGTAGCGGTCCCCTAACCTATTTTTAAAAGCTTCTTGTACCGCTCATAGATGCTTATGCCTGAGCCGCCTGCCTCTGTCCTTCCTTTCCTTATGGAGTCGATGACGTCGCATAGCTCGGGGGACGGCGTGTCGATGATCGTGTAGCCTCTCCCTATGGTGTCCGGTATGTGGGCGTCGCTTCCCCCCGTCACCGGTAGGTTGAGCTCCTCGGCTAGCTTCCTGTTGAGGCCGCATATGTAGCCGTAGGGGATCTGGGCGCTGTTGGCCACCTCCACGGCGTCTAGGCTGGCGTCCTTCATGTTGTTGATTGAGACCCAGCTCCGCGGGAGGCCGTAGGGGTGGGCTAGGACCGCCGTCGCCCCCTGTTCATGGATCTTTTCTATGGTCTCGGCTACGCTGAGGCCCATGGGGATGGGTTCGTTGGGGTCCAGCGCGAGGACGTGGGCGGCGCGCGCCGTCACCTCAATAGCCGGAACCACCACCAGGTCGCCCTTCTTCTCAAGCGCCTCGGGTAGCCCTTCTATGGTGTCATGGTCGGCCAGCGCGTAGCCGTGGAACCCGGCCTCCTTGATGCGTCGTGTAATGGTGTCTATGGTGTTTACGCTGTCCCTGGAGTAGACGGAGTGGATGTGGAGGTCAAGGGTGATCTTCAAGTGGTCACCGTATCCTATCCCTTCGCCTGCGTTATACGTATTACCATGGCTTCCTCGAGGGCCTCGATCTCGTCGCCCGGTACCTGCTGGAAGAGCGGCTCCGGTTTGCCTAGCTCAGCACCTGTTTCCAGGGGCGTCAACGCTTGTTCCATGGGCGGGTTCCGGGTTAAGCCGAGGAGTTCGTACACCTTCTCGGCCTTGAAGGGCAGGACTGGCTCCATGAGGACTGCAATAGCTTTGGTCAGCCAGACGCAGTTATGGATCACGTTAGCGGCTTCCTCGGGGCTCTCCTTGACCAGCTTCCACGGCTCGTTGGCCTGGATGTACCTGTTCCCGTAGTCCGCTAACCCGAGGACGGCGTCGCATATCTTCTTGAACTCGTACTCGTCAATGCCGTCCCTGATGGTCTCGACGGTTTCCTCGACCTTCTGTCTAGCCTCCGCGTCCACGGTTCCTTCGGGGACGGATCCGTAGTTGCGGTGGGCGAAGAGCAGGCTTCGGTAGATGAAGTTCCCGAGGCTTCCGACGAGCTCCTTGTTCACCTTGTCGCCGTAGGTCCTCCAGTTGAAGTCGAGGTCCCGGGTGTGACCCGTGTAGCTGACTATGTAGTACCGGAGCGCGTCGGGGTCCAGCCCGTAGGCGAGGTAATCCTCCTCGACCCAGACCACGTAGCCGCGGCTCTTGCTGAACACGTGTCCCTCCACCTTCATGGTGCCAGAGGCAACTATGGCGTCGGGGACGCTGTAGCCTGAGCCCTTGAGCATCGCGGGCCAGAAGAGGCAGTGATGATAGACTATGCCGGGGCCGATGAAGTGGATCAGCTTCCCGGGCCCCTTCCAGTAGTGCATCCAGTCGCCGCCTGTGCGCATCGCCCACTCCTCCGTGCTCTGGATGTAGCCTATGGGGGCGTCGAACCAGACGTAGAGCACGAGGCTCTCGTCGCCGGGGAACTTGATGCCCCAGTCGATGTTCCGGGTGATGTTCCAGTCCCGGAGGCCCTGCTCAAGCCACTGCCTGGCGTAGTTCTTGGCGATGTCCGTGCCGTCCAGCCCATCCAGGAACCCTCTGAGGAAGCCCTCGAAGGCGGTGAGCTTAAGGAAGTAGTGGCGGGTCTCCTTCATCTCGGCTTTGGCGCCGCATATGCTGCAGTGGGGGTCCAGGAGCTCGCCTGGCTCCAGGTAGCGTTGGCATCCCTGGTCGCACTCGTCGCCGCGGGCGCTCGCCCCACAGTGGGGGCACGTGCCCCTGAGGTACCTGTCCGGGAGGAACCTCTGGCAGTTTGGGCAGTAGGGGAGGGTAACGTTGCTCTGGTAGATATACTCGTTGTCCAGTAGCTTCTGGGCGATCTCCCGTGTCCTCGCGTGGTTGAGGGGGTGGTCGGTGCTGCCGTAGTTGTCGAAGAGGATTCCCATCCTCGGCAGAATCTCCTTGAAGTGGTTGTGGTATATCTCCACGACCTCTTGAGGGGTGACCCCCATCTCCTCGGCCTTCACAGTGATGGGGGTGCCGTGGGTGTCGCTTCCGCAGAAGAACACCACGTCCTGTCCCAGCTTCCTCAGGTATCTTACGAAAACGTCTCCGGGGACATAGGTCCGGAGATGCGCTATGTGCATGGGCCCGTTCGCGTAGGGCAGCCCACAGGTGACGAGAACCTTCTCATCCAAGGGGTACTTGTGGGGTTTAGTTTCCTTGAGTTTCTTGCACCTCTGCAACTTAGGACAGTTGATTATACTTAAGTTTAGTCCAACAATAAGCGTATTTCAAAGACGGTTGAGTGTAACTCTACACTGTCACGGTTTATCTTTCTCGATTCGTTTACCCTATTTAGATGGGAGAAGTGGGCTGAGGGAAACATGAAGATATGCATCCTGGGTGGAACGGGCAGCATGGGAACCGGCCTGACGAGTAGATGGGTTCTAAACCACGACATATTCATCGGATCGAGAAGCCTCGGGAAGGCCCAAGGGATCGCTCAACGGCTGAGAAGATTGGCGCAGGGGTTCTACCAGAGCGAGCAGAAAGGGTCTGTAACGGGTCTAGAGAATAGGGACGCCATCGGGGAGGCGGAGGTGGTTGTTGTGTGCTTCCCGCCGAAGGCGACGGTGCCTGCGTTATTCGACCTCAAGGATCACTTCTCCGGGGACCAGATCATCGTTTCGACCGTCGTGCCTATGACGCGAAGGAACAAGTTATACTACTTCTCGTCGATGGGCGAAGGGGAGAAGTCGGCGGCGGAGGTGGTGCAGGAGCTTGTGGCGCCCATCCCCGTGGTCTCTGCCATGCAGACTGTTCCAGCCGCGTACCTGAACAACATCGACGCCATCCTGAACCTCGACGTCCTCGTCGCCGGCGACGACGAGGTCTCGGTCGCCGTCGTCTCGAGGCTAATAAGGGGCATACCGAACCTTAGGCCGCTGAAGGTGGGTCCACTGGTGAACTCAAAGTTCATAGAGGCCATAACTCCGCTGCTGCTCAACGCCGCTATACTCAACGGGCTGCACGATCCGTCGATCAGGATAGTGCCCTGGTTCCCGACCCCCGAGTAGCTTGGGGGCTACTATATTTTCTCGTACTCGGCTGTGAACCTTCTGGACATGGACGCCTTTGCCTCGGGCTCTAGGAAGCTGGTCTCGACGGAGTTCAGGCTTATCTGGAACAGTTCGTCCACCGTGAACCCCAGGTTCCTGTGGAGCTGGAGGTACTCGTTGTTCATGTCCGTGCCGAACATGGGGGGGTCGTCGCTGTTCACGGAGACTCTGATGCCGTGCTCGATGAACCGCCTGATGGGGTGCTCAGCCCATGAGCCTACCGCGCCAGTCCTGAGGTTGCTGACGGGGCAGGACTCGATGGCTATGCCTTTCCTGGCTATCAGCTTCATGAGTTCGGGGTCTCGTCCAGCGGCTACGCCGTGGCCTATCCTCTCCGGGTCTAGGTGCTCGACGCACTCCCAGACGTAGTCTTTGCCTGCCCCCTCTCCCTGATGCGCCACCGTGTGCAGCCCCATCTCCCTGGCTCGCCGGTAGCACTCCCTGTAAGGCTTGGGGGGGTAGCCGAGCTCGCTTCCCCCCGTGTCGATGGCGACGACGTTGTCGCCCTTCTCCTCGATGAGGTCCAGGACCTTCATCCCGATCCCCGGCCCATAGTTCCTCACGAGGTCTACCCGTATGGTGCAGGTGACGCCGAAGTCCCTCTCGGCTCTCCTGATGCCCCTGTTAATCGAGTCCACAATCAAGCCATAGTCTAGGCCCCGCCTCACGTGGTCCCACGCCGAGAACAGCGCCTCGACGTGCTGGACGTTGCACGCCGCCTGAGACTCCATCATCTCGTATGTGATCCTCTCGTAGTGACGCTCCCTCGTGATGGAGTCGTTCACGGTGCTGTAGACCACTAGGAAGTGGGGGAAGTCGCTGTAGTCGTAGAACTCTTCAAGGTCCTCGACGGTCTCGTAGGGCAGATCCATCCCGCTGTCCTCTATGAGCCACAGAAACGTCTCCGGCCTGATGGAGCCGACGATGTGGACGTGTTGCTCGAGCTTCGGCAACGCCTTGATGACTTCCTCAGCCGACATTAAAAGGGATTATGCGAAGCCGGATAAAAGATCATTCCTCGGGGGACTGGCCGTAACACTCCTTCACGAGCAGACCGAAGATTATGGGCGTCGCCACTGCTGCGCCCAGGATCATCATGTTGGACGCGCCGTAGCCTCCGGTGGCGTCCACCAGTGCGCCGTAGACAGGTGCTATAACGCTGAACCCTATGGTGCCTGTGCCGTTCACGATCCCGAGGCCGATGGACGCGGTCTCGGCTGGCAGCGTCTCGGGGATCATGCTGAAGAAGAGCACCCAGAAACTGATGCAAAAGTTGAGAGTGAACGATAGCGCCATGTACACATCAAGGGGCGCAGAGGCCGGCAGGAAAAAGAAGACTGCAAGCGCCGCCGTGTACAGGGACGCGAAGCCCACGAGAGGCAGCTTCCTACTCCTGAGCCTGTCAGAGACGGAGGCGACGATGATGCACCCCGGGATTCCCGCGATGGTGCCCACGCTGGCTATCTGACCGACCTGGAAGTAGGTGAAGCCTTTCACGTCCATGAGGTACTGGGTCACCCAGTTCATGAACACCCAGCCGGTGCTCGCCAGGATATAGCCGGCGAGGAAGGGATAGATCCTGCGGTCCCTGAGCACGGAGGAGACCGAGTTGAGTGTGGAGCCTCGGCCGGCGTGATACGACGCCTGCAATTGTTCCCTGTCCCTGAGGATGAAGAAGTTCATCACCCAGTTGACGACGAGTATGACGCTCATCCCGAGGTAGAGGCTTCTCCAGCCGCCCAGCGCCTCCATGGCTATCGGGAACCCCATGTAGGAGACGAAGTTGCCGAGGCCGCTTGACGCGCTCAGTATCCCTATCGCGGTTGCCTTCCTGTTGGCGGGGAACCACGTGGAGACGAGCTTGACGGCGTTGATGTAGAAGGTGCTGCATCCGATGCCCACGAGGAGCTGGGCGACGAAGAGGAGGTTGTAGCTCCTGCTGACCCAGAACAGGAAGACACCCACGACGGTTAACGCGGTGAACCCGAGTATCGTCTTCTTCGCCCCGAAGGTGTCGCTCAGTATGCCGCTGGGGAGCTGCATCAGGCCGTAGACGAAGAAGTACGCCGAGACCAGGAGCCCCATGGCGCCGTGGCTTATGCCCAGCTCGTCGATGAGAATCGGTGTCAGGGCGCCGGCGGCGCTGCGGAGAAAGTTCTCGACGAAATAGGTGACGCAGATGGACGCCAACAGTATCGCGACGTAGTATCGGCTCTTCTCCAAAGGCATCCCGTCTTGGAATGGATGCGTAATCTTAAACGTATCGAATAGTAATTCTGTTAACTTGTCGGTACATTGTGGCTCGGCTGTGTGCTGGTAACTCGCGGGACAGTTCTATGATTCTTTGAGTATTTCACCAATCGTTTTGGTTTAATATCTAGTCCTCTTTTGTTCTTTGCTTGAGCAGCTTCTTTGTGTGCGCTTCTAGGGTATGTTTTAAAAAAATTGGTTAATTAGATCACTTTGATCTGGGATTTCCGTTCTTCTTTACACTTGGGTTCCATTTTTCTTAAAAGATACGACCTTGGTATCCTTCGTGGGTTCTGTGGTGTCTCGAGGTGTTCTTCCTCAATGATATTCTCGATCTCGAATGTCGCAATCTCCGAGATCAAATAGTTAAAGGACTGGGCGATTTTTGACTCCGTATTGAATTTGTACATTTTCGTCTTACCGATTGTTCTTGACGGTAGCAGTATCTCATAGTAGCATAGTTTAGGTATCTCGCGTCTCACGGTTTTTGTACTTATTCTCGAGTTTTCTGCTATTTCATTTACTGAGTAGTCGAATTCTCTGAATGTGCTTAGAAAGTCAATGATCTTTGGCGTAGAGAATGACCCCATCAACCGTTCTAAGGCCCCCATCTCCCCCATTCCTAGGCTCCTTGTCTCGGCCACTGTTTACACCTATATCTCAGCTAGGCTTGTCTTAAACTGTGCAGCAGGTTATAATTTAAACCTTATGTCCACAGTTCCGGACATATATGTCTAAATAGCAGAGTTTTTTAAATATGTGGAACTAAAACATAGTTTAATAATGGATTATAACGAGATTGAGATAACCATTCTAAGAAAACTTTACAACAACAGGATTATAGGCAGTAAACACACTGAATTTTCCAGTGCCTTAAGAGGTTTTAAGAGATCGGATGCTGGAGATGTGAAAAAATGTATAGAAAAACTCATCAAGAAAAGGTTAATTCTTCAAAGTAAAAAATCAGGTGAAATACATATCTCTCTCAATCATAAACGAATAGGAGAAATCAGAGCAATAATAGGAATATAAAACCTGCCTCTAACCCCAAAATGGTTCCTCAATGTCACGACAAGTTAACAGAATCCGAAAAGTCGAGGCGTGAAACATTTATCGTCGTACCGTCATGCCTTAACCATGATTGGTGAATGGAAAGCCGACATAGGCATCATCGGCGGCACCGGCGTCTACGACCCCGAGATCATCGAGGACGCCCGGGAGGTGAAGGTCTACACGCCCTACGGGACCCCAAGCAACTTCATCACCCTCGGCAACTACAAGGGGCGGGCCATAGCGTTCATACCCCGCCACGGCGCAGGACACCAGATACCGCCCCACAAGATCAACTACAGGGCCAACATCTGGGCCATGAAGGAGCTGGGCGTGAAACGGATCGTGGCGAGCAGCGCCTGCGGGAGCCTCCGCGAGGACTACAGACCCGGCGACTTCGTCATCACCGACCAGTTCATCGACAGGACCCGTAAGCGTCTCGACACCTTTTATGAGGGGGGAGTCGTGGGCCACGTCTCCAGCGCCGACCCCATATGTCCCCAGCTCCACGACCTCTTCGTGGAGCAGGCGGAGGGGCACGGGTACCCCGTCCACCCGACCGGCACCTACGTGTGCATCGAGGGCCCCAGGTTCAGCACCAGAGCCGAGTCCAGGCTGTTCAGGCAGTGGGGCTGCGACATCATAGGCATGACCATGTACCCCGAGTGCATGCTGGCGAGGGAAGCCGAGATATGCTACGTCTCCATAGCCATGGTCACCGACTACGATGTCTGGGCGGAGAAGCCTGTGAGCAGCGACGAGGTCGTGGAGACCATGAGGATGAACGGCGAGAGGTTCAAGAAGCTCATCATGGACGCGCTGCCGCTGATCCCCGAGGAGCGTACATGCGGCTGCGGCTCTGCACTTGCACAGGCGCTGCTCTAGATACCTTCTTATTCGCTTCCCCCGTTTTTCCCGTCTATGAGCGGTAAACAGTTCGTCTTCATGGTCCTCGAGGAGCACCCCTACGGGAGGGAGATGCTGATGCAGCTCATGGAGGCCGGCCACGTCCCCACGGCGTTGATAGAGGAGGCCAGCCCCATAGCGGACGAGGAGCGTGAAAAGTTCCTGGTGAGGAACAAGGGACACCGGGTCGCGCCTACCTTCACCGAGCTGCTGGAGGGTAGAGACGTGCCGCGGTACAAGGCGCCCCACCACAACAGGCGGCGGTGCAGGGAGCTCATGGAGGAGCTGAAGCCAGACCTGGGAGTCCTGGGCGGGACACGGATCATCAGGAAGAGGATACTGGAGATTCCGCCGGACGGTATGCTCAACAGCCACTCCGGTCTGCTCCCGGAGGTCAGGGGCTCGGC
>DAOVEE010000145.1 GCA_030669135.1 Candidatus Bathyarchaeota archaeon
TGCGAGCTCATGTGCGCCCACTGCAAGGCCCACTACCTCGGGCACATGCCCGACGTCAGCACCCCCGAGAAGCTGAAAAACTTCTGCGTCGAGCATGAGAGGGGCGGCGGCGTGGGTCTGCTGGTTAGCGGCGGCTCCACCAAGGAGGGGAGGGTACCGCTTATGCGGTTCCTGCCCACCCTGACGTGGGTGAAGGAGAACACCGGCCTCATACTTAACCTCCACACCGGGATGCTGGACATGCGAGAGGCTGAGGAGGTGGCGTCTACGGGCGCTGACCTCGTGTCGGTGGATGTGGTCGGCAGCGAGAAGACCCTCAGGGATGTCTACGGGTTGAAGACGTCGGTGGAGGAGTACGGCGCCACGTTGACCAACCTGAGGGACGCCGACGCCCCGTCGGTTGCTCCCCACATATGCGTCGGGCTCCACTTCGGCGAGTTGAAGGGAGAGCACAGGGCTCTGGAGCAATCCCTATCCATCGAGCCCGAGGTCATAGTTTTCCTCGGCCTCATACCCACGGCAGACACCCCGATGTCGGGCGTGGAGCCGCCGACTATCGACGAGATCATCGGTTTAATCGAGGAGGCGAAGAGGCTCAGTCCGCATACCGAGGTCTCGCTCGGCTGCATGAGAAGCAGGGGATACAAGACGGAGCTGGAGTGGAGCGCCATAGAGGCGGGAGCGGACCGAGTGGCACTGGCTTCCAGATCCACCGAGAGCCGGGCCCTCGAGGAGGGGTATCAGGTGAAACGCTTAGACGGGTGTTGCGCCACGCCCCGGGCGCTGGAGGAAAGGATAGCCGCCCTACGGCTCTAGGGCCAGCCTGACGACTTTAACGAAGTCTTCGGCTTCAACGCCGAAGAGGGTCACGTCGTTGTCTTGGAAGAACCTGTTTACCACGTCATCCAAGTCCTCGACAGGGGTGTCGCATAGAGCCTTTTCAAGATCGATTATAGCTGCCTCGGGGTGCATGAAGAAGTCGCCCGTGATCTTGACGCCCACGAGACGGCCTTCCTCGACGCCAAGTTCGGCGGCCAAAAGCTTGCCGCCCGGCACCTTGTACTCTGCTCGCTTCATCTCTGGAACACCCACTCCCTGCTGCTGTACTTCTCGTGGAGCTGCTTCACCAGCCGCGTCTCTGCGCCGGTGAGCTCCCCCGGCTCCAGGGCTACGCTGAAAGTGTCCTCGAAGCCTTTGATGAGCGCCGACCTTGCCTCGTCGAAGTCCACCGGTCTGCCTAGGTAGCGTCTGAGGTTTGTGACCCGGTCCTCCACCGCCTGTATGAGTTTGTCGCTGATCTTGGCGTCGCTCACCCGCAGCACCTGGAACATGCGTCTGATATCGCTGTCCACGAGGATGGTGCCGTGTTGCAGTATGACGCCGTGGCGTCTGGTCTGGGCGTTTCCCGAGATCTTCTTTCCTCCCGCGACGATGTCGTTGACTGGCTTGAACTCGGCGTCGACGCCGAGCCCGGCGAGTCCGTTGACTATGGCGCCGCATATCAGCTCGTAGGAATCCATGATGTCGGCTGGCATCTTGGGGTCCGCCTCGGGCGCGACGAGGCTGTACGTTATCTCGCCGTTATAGTCGTGGTAGACGGCTCCTCCGCCGGTGATGCGGCGTATCACGTCGACGCCGTATTTCTCGCAGGCGGGCAGGTTGACCTCCTTCTCTATGCTCTGGAAGTAGCCTATGCTGACGGCGGACGGGGTCCACCTGTAGAGCCTCACGGTGTTGGGGGTATTCTCCTTGAGCCGAGCCATGGCTATGGCCTCGTCTATGGCCATCTGGGTGGGCGCGTCCTCGATGCGCATGTCGATGAGACGCCAAGTCTCTTTCATCGCAGGTACCTTGGTACAGTGGTATGTGCAGGGGTTATTTCATTTTCCACTGAGCAGCCTACAACGGACAGGAATTTTGGTTATACTTCGTTGCTCTCCCAATGATGATCCACCCGTCATGCGCGGTCTCCGCTATCATACCTGTGAAGCGGAGGGGCTGCGTCGAGCATCGACGACTTTGGTTTTCCCTTATAGTTGGTTACTTACTATAAGCGTTTTTTCGGGTACGCGGCGGCGTCGTGGATCGGTGACTCGGCGTTTCCCTTGTAACTGGTTACTTACTATAAACGTTTTTTCCGGTGACTGGTATTTCGGTTAAACGTGGAGTATGTGTTTAGCTCTTTGTCCATTCTTGGGTCAGGATTTCACCCAATGTCGGGGATAGATCGCGGCCTTGCTGCTTCCACGACGCTAACACAGTCATCACCTTCAGATCCTTCGAAGGATTCTGTCTCGGACCTTCAAGAACATAATCTTTCTCCATTAACTCCTGTAAATAAGCTATATCCTTTACCGGGTTTTTGACGTAACCTTCGCCTGCATCCATCCAAATCAACTAAAAAGACGACTAAGAATAATAAAGGTGCCAAGGAAATGGGGTTAAACCTCAGTAAAACGTGTGAAATCGCTCTGACTAAAGCAGTAAATGCGCTTGAAGAAGTATATAACGAAAATAACGCCATTTTTTTCTCTGTTTCTTCTGTTCAGAAACGTAGGTGGACTGGGAGGGATTTGAACCCCCGACCTCTGCCATGCCAAGGCAGCATTCATACCAGCTGAACTACCAGCCCAGCATCCTTCGTAGAAGCGGGCGGGTTTCTTAAATCTTTTCCCCGGAAGACAACAGCAAGAAAACATTCCCACCAAAAAAGGACTTTATGATATATTTAGGAACATTACGGTGTTTGGTGAGAGAATTTTCTTTTGAATGAAACAGATTCTCGTGGAAAACTATTTAACACGCAGACCGAGGAATGCAGTGAAATGAAGGTCAGCGTCGTAATCCCGGCACTCAACGAGGAGGCCGACATAGGCAAGTGCCTGGAATCCATACGGCGCCAAGACCAAGAAGTAGAGCTCATCGTAATCGACAACGGCAGCGTGGACAGCACACCCGAGATAGCTAAAGAATATTGTGACAGGGTCTTCGTCAAGCCTGAATACAGCCTCGCCGAGATGAGGGACCTTGGGGCTAGGGAGGCCACCGGCGAGATCATAGTCACAACGGACGCCGACTGCGTCGCTCCCCTGGGCTGGATCAGCACGCTCGTAAGACCCTTCGAGGACACCGAGGTAGTCGCCGTGGGAGGTGCGTTCAGGCCCATCAACAGAAACGCCCTGAGCAGGTTCTACTGCTGGATGAGCACCCTCGTGCAGGGCTTCTTCGGACTGTTCCAAGGCGCCAACATGGCGTATAGGAAGGACGCCTACCTCAAGTCACTTGGCTACGCCGACGCGAAGCGCGCCGAGGACTGGAACCTATCCTGGAACCTCAGGAAGTACGGGAAGACCAAGTTCATCCGTCGTGCCTACACGTTCACCGAGATACCCTTCAACCGCCAAGTAGAGTACCCCGGCGTCCTCGTCAGCGGACTGTTGGTGTTGATAGGAGGAGTCGTCGGGTGGATGAACCTCACAGGGTTCGGCCTAGGCTACATACTTAGCGAGGCAGCCACATTCGTGTACAGGCACCGCAGCAACCTGAGGAGGAGCCACATCGCTTTGCTGCTTTTGAGCCTTGTCTACGTCTTTAAGAGGTCCCTGCCTTATGCTAACTTCATGTTTATAGCTGGAGGCTTGGCTGGGGTCTTCGTGTACCACTTCATCTCCGAGGACATCCGGTTCGCCATCGATGACCTAAAGCTCTACAAGCTGAGGAAGGAGCCAGACAACAGTCTATCGGGCCAATTAAAGCAGCATCTGATAAGGCTGATGAAACTCTAGGAATCCAGAGCTATGATGCTGAGCACGTCGTTCAAGGCGCAAGGTCACCCAGATATTTTGTCAACTCACAGGAACACGCTGATGACCACAAAAGATAAGCACTTGACCAAGAGGGGTGACTGCATCGTGGCCGTGAACGCTGAGAAAGGCCTCCTAGACCTCGACGACGACATCAAGGAGGCGGCTAGAAGCGGGGATACGGTCATCTCGTTGAAGCTTGAAGCAGGCGGCGAGGAGTTCACGGTAAGGGGAAGAGGTCACCCAGGATTAACCTATACAGATCCAAGCGACATCGTGGTACGGAAGAGCGGCTATGTCTGTGGTCGCACACTCATGGTGGAGGCTGACAAGGCTGCCTGTGACATACAAGAAGATCTTAGACGAGTATTGAGTGGTGACGGAGTCGAGGTAACGTTCACCATGTCGTTCACTCTGTGACACAAAATCGATAATAAACCCAATTTTTATAGGCACCCCGTTGATTACTAAGATATTTGTGTCACAGAGAGGACACAAGCTCTCTTAAAGGTTAAATACTTGGACACGTGGTTCATACCAGTTGATCGATTTGAGTGAAGATAAAGGACTCGTGAGAGCCCCAGGCAGGATCACGCAGGAACAGAACAGGTTCCTCGAGGGGCTCGTGGAGCAGGGGCGTTTCAGCTCCGTCAGCGAGGCCGTCAGAGCCTCCATCGAATCCTTCAGCTCAGACGCATCTCGCTCCGGCGGAGCCTTCTACATAGGGGAGGCCTTGGTCGGGAAGGGGAACGAGGTGGCCCACGTGGATCTCCTCATAGGGGACAAGCACGGGCCTGTTGGTAACGCCTTCGTTCAGGCTCTGAGCAGCCTCTCCATGGGCCACACCCCGCTGCTGGCGGTGATCAGGCCCAACCTGCCCCCCAAGCCACACACTGTTATCATACCCAAGGTCACGGTCAAGGACATGGCTGACGCCGGGAAGATCTTCGGGCCCGCTCAGTCCGCCGTCGCCAAGGCCGTCGCAGACTCGGTGGAGGAGGGCGTGATACCCATGGACGTTCTGGATGACTGGGTGGTGGTCGCCAGCGTGTTCATCCACCCCGCAGCCGAGGACGAGCGCCGCATCTACCAGTACAACTACAGCGCCACCAAGCTCTCCATCAGGCGGGCTCTCTCCAACTACCCGACGTGGGACA
>DAOVEE010000129.1 GCA_030669135.1 Candidatus Bathyarchaeota archaeon
GAACATCTGGCTGAACGAGCAGAGGATAGGAGAGATAGCCATGAACATGGCGGTGTTCGGCGTCCATGGCGTGCCCACCGTGTTCATCAGCGGGGACCAGGCAGCCGTGGAGGAGGCCAGAGCCCTCGTGCCCGGCATCGAGGGCGCCGTGGTCAAGTGGGGGCTCGAGGAGAAGAAGAGGCTCGGCGCCCTCTCCGTGAGGAAGGCGGTCTCGTTGTCTCCCGCGAAGGCCCAGGAGGTGATAAGGGAGACGGCTCGACGGGCCATGACAAAGATAGGATCCGTTGAACCGTTCCGCTTCGACCCGCCGTACACTATGAGGGTAGAGTACACCGACAAGAAGCACGCAGAGTGGGCGCTAAGAGACCCCGGCGTCGAGCGGCTGGACGACACGACGACGACCCAGACGAGGAACAGCTTACCTGAGCTCGTGTTCTGACCCTGTTTTATTTGGCTCTCCTCCTCATCGCGCTGCGTTCATCTTAAACGTCACAACGCGGGCACAGGCACGAGTTAAAATCTAAAGAAATGGTGGGGGTTCCGGCAGCGGGAGAGTCGACTAGACACGTGTTCCTCAAGGAGGTGGGTAAGCTCTGGCTCTACAACCAGCTCTGCCACAGCGTGGAGACCGAGGTCGCGCTGAACCACCTGGGCCTGCTCCGCTACTGCGAGCTGGACAACAAGAAGGTGGTGGACGTGGTCGGCGTCGGCCTGAAGTACTTCGACTACAGGCGACGGAAGATCCAGGACGAGGAGTACGGGGATTTCAGGCTGGATAACCAGGAACAGTACGTCATGGGCTACAACGTCCTGAGGGGCGTCGAGGTGAAGGTAAGCAGAGGCGACTTCAGGAACGGCTTCGCCTGCACGGGGTGCAACTACAACTACCTGCTCACCCCGATGAGGCTTGTCTCGCCGGGCGTCGTCCCGAGAGGCGTCGGCCTGATCGAGTACAACCGCTACAAGTTCAGCTGCGAGCCTGTGGATCAAGACGACGGAAACCCTGGGAGAAGACCCTTCAAGCTTCGGGGTCTCAGGGTGGTCAAGCCCGCGACCTACAGGCATCTACCCCAGTTCCACATAGATCACGTGATAGAACAGATATCCCGACGCCGCGATGCCTCCGACCAGATCTCGACTTATCTGAACGTAGCGGAAAGCATGAAAGACCCTGATCTGCTCTACGTCCAACCAGAGGGCGTGGAGGGAGAAGAAGTTTCCTCTCAAATGATTGTTAAGAAGCCGGTATCTGGTACTTAGTCGTGGAGTAGGCTCTCGATTCCTCGGAGCCTGTTTCTGAGCGTGACCTCTGTTGTGCCGGCGGCCTCCGCGACGTCCTTCTGTATCCGTTTCTCATGTGTCTCGATGCAGGCCTTGTAAAGCGCCGCCGCGGCGAGTCCGCGGGGATCCTTGCCGGTGAGTCCCTGCCGTTTCTTTGCCTCCATGAGTATGTCGATGGCGTGTCGCTCGGTACGCTGTGTGAGCTTGAGCTTCGAGGCTATCCCGGGGACGAACTTCATGGGGTCGTCCACAGGCATCCTCAGGTTCAGCTCCCTTATTAGCAGCCTATAGGTTCTGGCTATCTCCTGATGGTTCCGTGTGCTGATCTCTGATAGCTCCTTGAGCGGTCTCGGTATCTTGTGTTGCCTGCACGCCGCGTATAGACTCGCGGCGACGAATCCGTCGATGCTTCTGCCTCTCAGCAGGTCTTTCTTGAGTGCCTTACGGTAGACGAGTGCCGCTCGTTCCTTGACGTTCTTGGGTATGTATAGGTGTGTGCACATCCTGTCTAGCTCGGACATGGCGGCGCTCAGGTTCCTCTGCCACGTCTCGTCCAGTTTCGTCCTGTTGTCGAAGCGCCTGAGCCTTGTCATCTTGATGCGTGTCTCGTTGTCGAGCCTGTTGCCGTTGGCGTCCCTGTCCGGGCGGAAGACTGTTGATAGTCCCTTGTCGTATAGCGCCAGTGACGTTGCGAGGCCCGTGCGGGCCCTGCTGTCGTTCTCCGCGATGGTGAAAGCCCTCCACTCGGGGCCCTGGTTGATGATGGTTCCCTGTACGACGAGGCCGCATGTGCCGCAGACGTCCTCGCCTGAGTCGTAGTCCCGTATTAGTTTCTGGCTTCCGCAGTTAGTGCATTTTATCTTTGAGTCGCCTCCGAACCTAAAAGGTGCTGCTTGCGAGACAACGTACAACTTTCATAATAAAGTTAGCGTGTACTCTGTCATACACCATGTGAATAACCTTAATAACTGTGTTCAGTTGTGTTCATATGTAACCATGAATTCTCATGACCCCTTCGCCAAGGACTCGACGGTGACGAGGACGGTCAGGATCAACGAGGCGTACGACGAGGTGCTCAGGTATGAGGCGGAGAAGCGGGGCGTGAGCGTCAACATGCTGGTGGACCAGATTCTCCGCAAGTACTCCATCAGCTACAGGTTCTTCGAATACCTGAGCTCGGTGACCATGTCGGTACAGACTGTGTCCGGGCTGCTTGAGCTCATCGAGTTGGAGGATATAAGGGCTGCCGGTAAGCTCCTTGGCAGGGAGCGGCCCAAGGCACTGATTCTGAAGCGGGGGATTCCTCTCTCCTACGAGGCCGTTGTCTGGTACATGACTGAGCTTCTGGGGGACCACAGCGGGTGGTACAGGGCCAACTACTACGAGAGGCCGAAGAAGGACATCTTCCACCTGAACCACACCCTCGGGAACAAGTGGAGCGTCTTCATCTCCGAGTACATGGAGGCTTTCCTGAAGGAGGTTCTGGGCATCACCCCGGAGTTCGAGTCCCTCCGGGACTCGGTGACCCTGACCATAGATAAGGGTAAGATCACACCCGATAAATGACGGATACGCCTCTTTTTTCGGTAGGTTTATACTTTTTAAACTCTCTTTGAGTGTAAATCCAGAGACAGGTGTTTATATTGTCATTCAAAATAGCTAAGGTAGGGGAACTGAGGCAGGGAAGCTACGCGATCATCAACGACGAGCCCAGCCAGATCGTCTCTATACAGAAGAGCAAGCCTGGGAAGCACGGCAGCGCCAAGTTCAGGTGCACCGCCATCAGCCTATTCGACGGCAGGAAGCAGAGCTTCGTCAGCAGCACGGACGCCAACATCCAGATACCCATAGTAGACAAGAGGAGAGGCCAAGTCGTGAGCATGGGACCCACAAGCCTCCAGCTCATGGACCTGGAGACCTACGACATGATGGACATCGCCATCCCCACGGACGAGGAGATCGCCTCCAAGCTGGAGGCGGGGAAGGACGTCGAGTACTGGATCATCATGGACCGTGTGAAGATCCAGCGCGTCAAGAACTGAAGGCGCACAGATGAACAGAATACACCAGATGCGGCTCCGAGGCGGAATGACCGTCGGCGAACTCACCGAGGAGATGCGTAAGGCCGGCGTCATCGGAGCAGGCAGGGTCGGGCGGGCGGTGGATATTGTCGCCGAGATGTTCGGCGACCCGGACTACACCACTTTTATCACGCTCTCCGGGCCTCTGGTGCCCGGCGGGCTGCGCCTTATATTCAGGGACCTCATAAGGGACGGCTACGTGGACGCCGTCGTCACCAACGGAGCCAACATGGTCCATGACCTAGTGGAGGCCATGGGCCGAGGCCACCTCGTGGGCACGGTGAACGTGGACGACGAGAAGCTCTACGAGGAGGGCTACAACAGGGCCTACGACATCTTCATCGAGAGCCAGGCCTTCGTGGACCTGGAGGGCTTAATCGGCGACATCCTCGACGACATCCCCGAGGAGAGAAGAACCGGCATCGCGTTCCACGAGTTCATCAGGGAGGTGGGGCTACGGCTCCGCGATGAGGAGAGCGTGATCTACACCGCGGCGAAGAGGAATGTGCCCATCTTCAGCCCCGGATTTCTGGACTGCATGCTCGGGATACCGCTATGGATGTACAGCAAACGCGAGAAGCTGAAGTTCGACCCCCTCAAGGACTTCGACCTGTTGGCGGACATGGTCTACGACGCCAAGAAGTCGGGGGCCATCATACTGGGCGGGGGCACGCCCAAGCACCACGCCCAGTATGTGCACACCCTGAGGGACGGGCTCGACGCGGCGGTCCAGATTAGCACCGCGAGGGTGGAGGACGGCAGCCTCAGCGGGGCGCCCCTCAGGGAGTCCATCACGTGGGGGAAGCTGAAGGCCGGCAGCCTGGAGTCCAAGACCAGCACCATCTTCGGCGACGTCATCGTCGTCTTCCCGTTGATCGTGGCGGCCGCGCTTGAGAAGCTAAACTAGCAGCCGTGTGCCGCCGTCCACCTGTAGCGTGGCGCCGATGATCAGGATGGATTTATCTTTGAATCTCAATAAAACACCCCTCTTGAGTTTGGTGTCAGGCATATGTGAGCTAGATCGTGAACCGCCTGTACTTATCCAGGTCTCCCACCCAGTCCTTCTGGTCCACAGGCCGGGCGTGGCGGGCGCGGCGGGGCTTACATATAAGCTCAAGCACCTCGAGGGCGATTGCCGGTCTCCGAGGCGACCACGACTTTGCTAACCCCCAACAGGGCGGCTCTCTCATACGCTAGCTCCGCGGTTTTCCTAGTGTTAACCTCGCCGTGAACGTGGAAGTAGGACGTGTCGCGGGCCGTACCTAGGTCATCCAAGCCTCATCGAGTGTTTAACGGGGTATGAAAATAAAGAAAATATGGGTGTGGATCGGGTTCGGAAGCTGTGCTACTTCTTGAAGTGCTCTGTGCCCACCCTGCCCCTGGTGTATTCCTTGAACTCGCCTCCGCAGGGCTCGGCTATGAAGTCGCCGTCCCACCACTCGAAGGTGGTTATGTCGTCCTCCACGACCATTATGTGCGGGACCCCCGGCTCCACCGCCGTGATCTCTCCCACGCGTAGCGGCACCTCCTTGTACTCTCCGCCGTCGTAGAGCACGTACTTGGCGTTTCCGGACAGCAGAAGGGTGTACTGCTTGTTTGGGTGAACGTGGTTGCCGCGGTAGCTACCCACCTTGGTCTCCAGCACCGAGTAGAATCTTCCATCTTGTTTGAAGGCGTAGCCTTTACCTATGCCTTCGAATGTTCCCCAGTCTTCTAATTTAAACGAGAGTTTCGGTTCACTCCTGTAATCGGTGACATAGGGCACGTCATTCTTGTATTTATAATTTCTTGGCTGTTGTATTCCTGTGTGAATAAGGCTCCGCCCCGTCCTTTTATTAACGAATAATATTTACTATAAAAAATTACGAAAAGAATATATGTGGTGACGGTGCCTCCCATAGCCATGCTTCCCGCTATAGACATAATACCAGACAGGAGACGGAAGATCGCTCTAACCCAGACCCAGCTAGCGGACATGGCAGGGGTCAGCCAGAGC
>DAOVEE010000216.1 GCA_030669135.1 Candidatus Bathyarchaeota archaeon
GAATTTATTGCGTTGTTACACGACTAATGTAATTTATTCGAAATCAAGAAAAGATCTACTAACCTTTACCTCAATATACCCTATATGCCCATTGGTTGACCCCTAGCCAACTACAACTAGTAACTGGTGAGCCGCAGCTAGATCCTAGACAGCGATCCACCCCAAACCTTAGGTCAAACCATAACCCAAGAACGGGTCAACAGTTAAACATATACAATTAAACTAAACAGATAACTCTAGACTCATCCTAATTATGGCTTAATAATAGACGACAGAGTTATGTATGATTCCCCAGAAAACGACCCAACAACCTAATAATAAATACCGATGGATTATAAATTTAGGCGGATACCCTCCTTTTTCCATAGAAAAAATTGTTTGGGTTAGCTGCTGATGCGTTTTATGAACGCCTTCACCAGCCTCACGGTGTTCTCTATGTCCTCGACAGTGGTGACGCCGCATGGCCCGTGGATGTAGCGGCAAGGGTTGGCGACGGTTCCGCTGGGTATCCCCGCCTTGGTCAGGTGTATGCTGCCGGCGTCGGTTCCGCCGCTGGGTATCTTCTTGAACTGGTATGGGATGTTCTCGGCTTCGCATGCCTCCATGATGCTGCCCAGTACTTTGGGGTGGGCTATGACGCTGCGGTCGGCGATGGTCACGACCGGCCCCTTCTTGAGGCCTGCGCTCTGCTTATGAGGCGGCACCCCGGGCATGTCTATGGCGAAGGTGTTCTCGATGGCTAGCCCGTAGTCTGGGTCCACCTGCCAGGCGGCTGTCTTGCTGCCTCTGAGCCCCACCTCCTCCTGCACCGTGCCGACGGCGACGACGTTGTACGGGGTGTCTTTAACCCACTTGAAGACCTCGGCCATGACGTAGCAGCCTACGCGGTCGTCGAAGGCCTTGCCCCAGATGTAGCCGTCGCCCAGGTCCTTGAACTCGACGTCGAAGACTCCCAGCATCCCGATGTAGGCGCCCTTGTTCTCGGCCTCCTCCCTTGTCATGGCGCCGATGTCCAGGAACAGCTCGTCCTTTGGTATGGCCTTCTTCCGCTCCTCGTCGCTGAGGACGTGGGGCGGCTTGGTGCCCAGCACCCCGTAGAGGTCTCCCTTCTTGCCCTTGAGGAGAACCCGCTGCCCAGGCAGGACGTTGTCCACGATGCCCCAGGTGTGGAACCTGAGGAAGCCCGTGTCCTCGATGTGGGTGACGAGGAACGCGACCTCGTCCGTGTGGGCGGCCAGCATTATGACGGGGGCGCCCTCTTCTCCCTTGTGGTGGAAGAATATGTTGCCCAGCTTGTCGACGACGACCTCGTCGGCGTACTCTTCCAGCTCCTCTCGAAGTATCATGCGGGGCTCAGCCTCGGCGCCGGGGGGCCCGAAGCTGTTAGAGAGTCTTCTCAGTAGCTCCATGTTCATGGTTATCAACGTATTTTTAACGGCTTCTAGATATATGGGTATGGCTCCGAGGCAAGGCTTTTACCATCCTCCAACCCTCAACCACTTATGTCAGACGAGATCGTCGACGAGGCCTTCGGCAGCCTCGGCCAGGAGACCGTGAGCTACGTGGCCACCTGCGACGGCGGCCAACCCCGCGTCAGGCCTATGATGCTGATCTACGTCGACGGCGTCTTCTACTACGCGACGGGCACCAGCGACGCCAAGGCTGCTCAGCTCATGAGGAACCCGAAGACGGAGGTCTGCGTCCTGCTCGGCGAGGGGGACGACGGCGGGAGCCTCCGCGTGACGGGGGAGATGGGGTTCGTGTACAACGAGGACGTCCGCGCCAAGATCCATGGCTGCGTGGGCTTCATCCAGGGCTTCTGGGAGGAGCCCCAGGACCCGGGGTTCACGCTCCTCGAGTTCAACCCTAGGACGCTTCAGCTGATGAGGCCTGGCACCATCGAGATCTTGAGGGCCGACCTCTAGCCCCTCTGTTTTAGGTTAAACTCAATAACCTGATCCGGGGATATCTTCCTAGCGTTGTCGGGCCTGGAGCGGGACCTCAAGGAGGTTAACGAGAAGCTTGAGCACATGATGCGTCGCCTCGACTACCTGGAGGCGGTGCTGACGGAGAGCAGGCAGTACCCAGAGCTGGCTCAGGTGATGGGGAACCTCCGGGTCGGGGCGGCGCTGTACAGTGAGCCGCTGAAGCTGATCCAGAGGCTGGTGAGCGTCCGCAGGCACCTGTCCCGGGATGAGGAGCACAGGGACGACGTGAGCCGGGTGATACTCAACGTGCTGGCGTTGAAGGGGCCGCAGAACATCAGCGCATTAACCAGGGAGGTGCAACGGGAGCGAGGCACGGGGAGCCGGGTGACGGTGCGTAAAAAGGTGCTGGAGCTCGTCGAGGAAGGCATCGTGGAGAAGGCCGAGGGCTACAGCTACCGGCTCAAAGAGTAGACTCCCGTAAGCCATCTACAATCAGCTTATAAGGCGGTTATTTCACAATAAACCTTGTTTCTCCGTCTTAAATTCGCCTAAGACAACACTGTTTACAGGGGGGAAACGAAAGACGCCGAACCGACGCCCCTTCCACCGAAAGAAGCCCCAGAAACGCCTCGAACGGATCACGATCTATGCGGAAACGCGGCCCATTCCATATAAAAACGCGCCCTAAAACGCTTGTTCCATGTGACAAGGATATTGAAATTCTCAGTATAACTATAGTTTATCCAAATATAAATTCTCATCTAAATGTCGGGGGGTGGCGTTCGAACCCTACCGTCTGGAGTGACATCTATCACGACTTGATACCTTTATAACTAATTCAAACAAGCAAGTTTGGAT
>DAOVEE010000188.1 GCA_030669135.1 Candidatus Bathyarchaeota archaeon
CCATCCTCCGGAGCGTCCAGAAGACTGGGAGGCTCGTGGCGGTGGACGAGGACTACGAGCGCTGCGGCTTCACCGCGGAGGTCGCCGCCGTGGTGGCCGAGAAGGGGTTCCACAGCCTCAAGGCCCCGGTGGCCCGGGTGGCTAACCCGAACACGCCGATCCCGTTCAACAGGAGCCTGGAGCGCCACGTGCTGCCGGACGCCGACAAGATAATCCGAGCCATAAAGAGTATCGTGAAGTGATTACACGAGCCCCAACATTGGCTGCCCTTTCCATGTGGAACGGTTCAGCACTGAACGGGCTGGCACGGGCTCTGCTAACTGCCTGTTAAGCCACGCAGACCAGCTGGGCTAGCCGCTTGATCCTCTTCCTCAGCTTCTTCTTCGTGTTCCCGTCGACCTTGGCCTTCTTCACCACACCGAGGCTGTCCCTCATGAACGCCTCTACCTCGGAGACGTCCCTGGGGTCCACGTGCCCCGGCAGCTGCTGTATGGCTCTCATGCACCTCTGGCTTCTTTCGATGCCTGCCTGGAACCGCGTCATGTCCCAGTCTATCGCCCTCTTCTTAAGCAGGTACGAGTCTTCCTGGGTGTCCCCGATCTCCTTCCTGGCCTCGAGGAGCTCTTTTTTCTCCTGAACCGCCTCGAGCTTCTTCTGGTAGACGCCCAGGTCTTCCTGGAACCGTCTCAGGTGCATGTCCTTGAGCCCCAGCGCTCTCTCGAACCTGTTCTCGTAGCCGGAGTACACAGAGTCGTACTGCTCGACAGCGATCTTTCCCGCGAGGAGCAGGCGGGTCAGCTTCACGTCCATGGATATGAGTCTCTTCAACTCATCGATGTTGGCCAGGGTGCTGCCGCAGTAGGTCTCCTTCACCTCTGGCTGGTGCTGTGCCACCGTCTCCAGCTGTAGTGCCATGTCTCCTCATCCGCGGATCGGTACTTATCCCTGTGTATGTATCTATTTTCAACAATACTTCACGGATAAGCAAAGTTGGGTGAGGCTGCCAGACGGTAGGCGCTTCAACTGTAGAGGAAGACGGTTTTATCCCATGATCCACGCTACTCCGGACCATGGTGGCTCGTAACTTGAAAGGCTTGGAGCCGCCTCATCCCTAATTTTATCCCCACACC
The DNA here is from genome assembly GCA_030669135.1 of Candidatus Bathyarchaeota archaeon. Classification (GTDB taxonomy): domain Archaea; phylum Thermoproteota; class Bathyarchaeia; order TCS64; family TCS64; genus RBG-16-57-9. Next base: position 1,131 of record DAOVEE010000188.1, read on the forward strand.
ATGATTCACGTATACATTACTCCTGACTTGGACGCGTAAGCACCCCCACCCCTACCACGTATGGGTAGGGGTATCCTTGTCCTCGGGAAGCGGGCTCTCCAGGATGCCCTTTTCGAGAAGGCGATCAGGGATGCTGTACTCTCCGTCCTTCTCGACGAGCCCGGTCTTAACGAGTTTGTTGAGAATGTCGGATACCGATGGACTAGGCAAGGCGCGGTTTTCACGGGCCTCCAATATCGATTTTATTTGACTCCAAGTCGCGTTCTTGGCCTTGGCGATGTGATTCAACACCACGGCGTATCTCGATGAATACTTCACTATCTTCAGCGCCTCCGCTCGCGCTAGCTTGCCTCCCTCCGCGACAACGGCGTCCACGATCTCTGAACTCGAATCTTTATGGTCGCGGCACCTGGTTCCGAACAGCGTCAACCAACCCACGACGCCGTCCAAGCTCTCAACGGCGTAATCAATCACACCTTGTCGAGGGGTGACTCCTATCTGTTGGAAGCCGACTTTGAGAAACCTCTCAGACTCGTCGCGCTCAAAGTTACGCATCCTGATCTCGGTGTAGTGTCTACCGTATAGCGGAGACTCCGTGTCGTCGAAGCCGAGGAAGTCGAATAACAGACCCATCTCTGAGCCCGTGACCACTAAGCATATGTTCTGGTTGTAGTCGATTATGTGGGCGAAAAGCCGCGGGATGCCCTTATCGCCGCGAATCAGCTGAATCTCGTCGAAGGCTACGAGGAACCTCTCATCGTTTGCCTCTGCCCACGCATTGACTTTATCGAAGAGGCTTGCGAGGTCTACCCCTTCTTTGCTCCAGTCCAAGGATATCGAGGCTCCCGGGACGCTCACTCCCTTCACCTGCTTGATCGTGTCTAGAATCATGGAGAGCCATCTCTTGTTGATCAGGTTGAACGCGGACTCTATTTTCCTGACCAGTTCAGCGTGTGATGGGTTGTAGGATAGGCCACGCATGTCCAATACGATGTGGGGGTGCTTCGACTCGGAAAGAGCCACGTTCATGAAAGACGTTTTCCCTGTCCTGCGGAGCCCCACTATCACGATCAGTGACGAGTAGGTTAACGCATCGGAGAACTGTGCGAGCTCGCTCTCCCTGTTGAATAGGTCGCTCTTTTCCCGTTTCGGCAGAGGATCAAAATACATGGTAGGGGTACCCCTACCTAGTAGGGGTGGGGGTACTAATCAATGTTTTCCTAGGAATACTTCGCTCCACGCGTGACCCTGACACGTGAAATAATTCCTACTTACATTGATCGTCGTTACGGTGAACCCGCCGACAAGTTAAATAACTATATAATTATATAATTACGTAATGGGTAAGTATTCGACCATCTCGGTCCCTGAAGACGTGAAGGCCATCCTAGGGAAAAGAAAGGGCGACAAGGAGTGGGGGGAGTACCTCATCGAGATCTACGAGGCGGCCGAGGAAGAGAGACGGCGACGCGCCTTTGAGAAGATGCGTGAGATGCTCACGGAGGAGGACTACATGAACATGCGGCGCTCCAGCGAGGAGTTCAGGGAGAGATTCAAACTTAGATGACGCTGATAGACACGAGCATAGCCATAGACAGCCTGCAGTACGGCGCACCGAGGACCGGGTCAATCTCCGTCATCACGCTCCTCGAGCTCCTCAGAGGCGTCGCGGAAGACAAGCGGCCTGAACTCAAGACGAGTCTGGAGGGATACTACCCCGTTCTCGGGCTGGACAACGACACCATCCTTGAGTACTGCCGCGTCTTCGAGTCGCTGCGCTCCAAGGGGGAGCTCATCCCTGAGGCCGACATGATGATCGCGGCGACCGCCATCTCGAAAGACATGGAGCTTTGGACCGACGACGAACACTTCACCCGTCTACTTGGCCATGGTTTGAAGCTGAAGAAACCGGGTTAAGCCAGGCTAGACCTTCGACGCCTTACCAGCCTCGTAGGGCTTTATGTAGAGCCCCAGCAGGAGCACCAACACGCTTACGCTGCTGAGCGCCAGCACCGTGGTCCTGAGGCCTATCCCGAGTAGGTAGCCGATGAGGATGCTCGCAGGGATGTTGCCTATCCAGCTCCAGCTCATGTACATCTGGTAGACGGTGCTGCTCATGGCGAGG
>DAOVEE010000081.1 GCA_030669135.1 Candidatus Bathyarchaeota archaeon
CCTTTACCGCGTGGCCTCGAATATAACCTTATCGATCAATGACGAACAGGGATAAGACAGATGACGAAGAAAAGGGTTAGTTGAGGAGCCGTTTCACGTACTCGGTTATGTTGATGTTCCGCTCGGAGAGTTCTTTGAAGAACTTGTCGCTGAGCTTCTCGTCGTAGCCTATCCACGCGGGGTGTATGACGCCGGGGCGGTTGAAATCGCCTGTGGCGATCATCTGGGCGACGACGCTGCAGGGGTAGGCGGTGGTGCGGGCCATGGCGCTGATGTCGTTCGTGAAGTCGTGTAGGTCGATGAACTCGTAGATGAGGGCGGTGGGCTCGCCGTCTAGGGTGCCTGTGACCTCTACATGCTGGCAGATGGCGTCGCCTTCGCCGGGGCCGTACTGGAGGTGTCTGTGGCCGAGGGCGATGAACACGTCGTAGGGGGCGACTTCTACGCCCTTCACTTTGATGGGCTCGTCGTCGAGGAGGTGAAGCTGCTTAAGCTTGGTCCAGGTCTCGCAGTGGCCGGGCCAGCGCACCGTCTTGCCGACGGCTGTCTTGACTCCCTGAAGGCCGAGATGCTGGACCACGTCGTTGAGGCCGCCGGTTGTGTAGGCCTCTGTCTTGCCGATGGGAGGGGAGAAGGTGATCTCCTCGGGGTCGCTGAGGTTCTCTATGGTGACTGTCTCGCCGTCTATGAGGACGGTGCTGATACGGAGGTTGCTGTCGACGGCGTAGGGCCAGTACCAAGATATCTTGTAGCTGATGGGGTTGCGGTAGCCGGCGGTGTCTCTCTGGGGGAAGCCGCCGCACCAGACTGTCATGCCGTCGGTGTGGTCGAGCTTGCGGGCGCCTACGCCGCAGAGGACCCTGTCGATGCCCACGTCGAGGCCGATGTGGGGGACCACTGTTACGCCTGCCTTTTTCGCTTTCTCGTGTTGGCTGAAGATGGTGCCGAAGCCTGCGGCGACGTCGGCGTAGCCTATCCCAGCCTCGATGGCGGCTTCCACGGCTGCATCGCAGAAGGGTCGTGGGAGGGCCGAGGCTACGACGTCGAAGCCCTGCTTCATGAGCTTGACGGTCTCATGTTTGTCGGTGGCGTCGAGCTTGACCACCGTGGTCTTGTCGCCTCCGACTCGTTCGGCGTAGGCTTTGGCCTGCTCGGCGTTCATGTCTGCTGCCACTATCTCGTCTACGTGGGGCTGGGCGTCAAGGTCCTTGAGGAGCCCGTAGCCCATCTTCCCCACGCCAAGAACAAGGACTTTCATACAGGTGAAGATAACCCGTGAGGGTATAAAGCATGTTCAAACGTTTTTGTTTTAGGATGTGTTTCGGGTTCCGCGGTGAGTGCAGGTTACTTTCGGGCGTATAGCTCGATGTAGCCGCATCCGAGGCATCTTCTGCCCGTGACTGCCATGGTGCGTACTTCGTCGCTCTTTATCAGGAAGCCTTTCTTCTCTCCCGTCTTCTCTCGCCATTTGATTCTCTCTTCTTGCGTCATCCCGACGTCCCCCAGATTCATCCCGGACATCGGTGACATCATTCCTCTCATCATGGGGTTGGACGCGGGGACGTTGACGCTTACGTACGCCTCTCCTTGGATCATCTCTCCGCCGCATTTAGGACATTCACTCATCGCAGGGCCCTCATAGTTGTGGTTCACTGATTGTCCAACGTGTTAAAAATGGTTTGTGGAGACAGCGGCGCTTTGGGTGAAATCGACGGCGAGTGGTCAAGGTACGAGGAGCCTGCTCACGAGGATGACAGCATATTAACCCGTTAAACAGCTCTCTCTACGCGGGGCTTTTATCGGTTTTATTCGCCTTCTAGGATCAGCGTTTTCTCGTTTTTGCTTATTCTCCATCTTCGTTTACGTTTCTTTGATAGGGTTCTTAGTTGTTTGATTGATAGGCTGGGTATGTAGTAGGTTCCGCTTACGGTTTTTCTGATTTTTAGCCTCATGGGCTCCATTTGACCACCTAGTGGTTTGTGTTGGGTTCAGAATTATAACTTGCTCGATGAGTGATTTTACTCCTATTTTTTACATTTTATTGTCCTTTAGAGGCAGGATACCCTGTTGTTTGGATAGAAATACGTTCATGTGCCCCTAGTTTAGGAGCCTTTTCTCGCCCTCTAGTTTCTGTATCTCAGTTATATCCTGACTTACCTCTAGGCAGCCTAGATATTTTCCCTCTGGGTCCCGTACAGCGAAGTACCTGATCTGAATTTTCTTATCCTTGAGATTGATCCAAAAGTCTGCGTGTTCTCTCTCGCCAGCCTTCATCTCCTCAAGTATCTTCTCCACCTTGTCCACGCTCTTATGTGGGTGACAGTTCTGGACCTTGAGGCCTATTACTGACTCGGATCTCGGGAATATCCTGTCTCCATTCTTGTTGAATAGCTGTACCCTGTCATCGGAGTCTACGAAGCTAAATTCAAAAGGAAGTGCATCCAGCAAAATTGCTAGAGTATCCTCAGAAACTTTTCCTTTCATGGTTATAATGATGGAAAGGCTGTATTAAAATTAGATTACGTTGTTATACGCGCAAGTGAACTCAATTTGTTCGAATATTGAGAAAATTAATATCCTTGTCACATGGAATAAGCGTTTTTCGGGAGCTGATCCTGCAGGTGGTTAGATCTGTTTTTGTTACTTTGTTCTTCCGTCTGACTTGGTTTTTTGGACTCCCTGGACCCGCGTGGTGAGCCACCCGATCTCGGCGTCGGGGACGCTGTCGAACTCGGGGACGTAGGGCTTGATGTCGAGGAGGGGTGTGCCGTCCAGCATGTCCACGTCCCTTATGTGGAGGGTGGCGCCCTCGACTCCGTCGAGCCTGACGACTGAGATGCCGATGGGGTTGGGTCTCCCGGGTATCCTGGTTGCGAAGACGCCGCGTTTAGTGTTGTCCATGTAGGGATGGACGTGGAGGCTGTAGCCGTCCGTCCTGTGGAAGTGGTAGACGAGGATGATGTGGCTGAACCCGTCGAGGTCTTTGAGGCCGTCGACGTGCGTGGGGTCCAGCTCTATGCTGCCCCTGACGTCTCTTGCGCCGGCGGGCTGTATGGGGGTGCCCTTCTTCTCCTTGTATGGTGTCTTGATCACCCCGATGGGCTCATACTGTACCATGGTTTAGAAGTATCTCTGATCATAGAAAAAGCATATTCCGACGGCGACAGCGATCTTGTTATGGCTGCTGAGGCGAAAAGACTACCCAGGCCTCCATTAACACGCCATATTTAAATAAAATGTTTAGAAGAGGATGCTGAGGCAAGTCAACGCCCCGTCGCATTTCTGTATCTCCGAGACGTCGAGGCTCATGACTTCGAAGCCGGCTTCCTTCACCATCTGCTGGGCGGTGTCGTAGCCCTCCGCCATGAGCACCGTGTCCCCGACGGCCAGCGTGTCCGCCGCATACTCGTCCTCGGCCGGCGGCACCAGCATGTGGAACCCCTCCAGCGCCGGGTGGCGGCAGTACCGCTCCGTCGCCATCATGACGTCCTTGCCCAAGTAGGTGACGTAGCTCTTCAGGTGCATTATGCCGGGGTCGAAGATGGTGGAGACCGGCACATCTAGCCACTCCTGCATCTGGGCGACGCCCTCGGGGTTGGTCCTGTCGGTGACGCCGCAGATCAGCTTCCCCTCCACGTGGACCACGTCGCCGCCCTCGATGGTCGCCGGCTCCTCCGCCCACTTCACGGGCATGAGCATCTCAAGCGCCGCGGCGACACCGGTCTGCTCGCCTCTTCTGCTCGGCTTCGCCATCCTGCATATAAGCGCCCTGCCGTTGTCGACGACGGCGTTATCCTCGACGAAACACGAATCTGGGTGGGCGTCGTCCCGGGGCACCCTGATGACCTCCAGCCCCAGCTCCCCCAGGGTCCCACAGTAAACGGCGTGCTGCTCCCTGGCCTTCTCCAGGCTCACCGTGTGGTGCAGGGGGTGAGTGCTGAGGCACCCGGCGTAGCTGTCGCCGGGCTCCCTGACGATAGCGTGTCTAGGCTCCATGGGGAAGGGTCTTCCCGCCATGCTTTTAACGGTTAGCTCAGTTACCTTTAATTTCATCCGAGACACTGTTAACTGATTAAAGTTGACCGAGGAACTGTTCAAGGTGCTCAGAGGCTTCATGTCGGCCCCAGCCGTCACGGGCTTCGAGGAGCAGAGAAGGAAACTCATCGTGGAGGAGTTCAGCAGGCACTGCGACGTCGTCGAGGTGGACGTCATGGGGAACGTCATAGGCACCATGGGCGACGCGGAGAGAGCCGTCATGCTGGCAGGCCACTACGACCAGCTGGGCTTCATGATAAAGTACGTGGACGACGACGGCTTCGCCGCGTTCACCAACGTGGGCGGCTGGGACAAGCGCGTCGCCTACGGCACCCGCATCAAGATATGGGTCGGCGACGACCCGGAGGACTACCTGGTGGGAGCCATCGCCGTGAAGGCGGCCCACCTCACGGACGAAAAGGAGCGAGACAAGAGCCCCGAGCTCAAGGACATGCTCATCGACTTCGGCGCCAAGAGCCGGGAGGAGGCCGAGAATATGGGCGTCAAACCCGGGGTCGTGTGCACCCCATACCTCGACGTAACCTACCTGGGCAAGGAGGGTAGCGACCTGGTCGTGGGACCCGCCTTCGACGACATCTGCTGCGTCGCCAGCCTAGTCGAGACCATGAAGATACTGAAGAAGGACCCTCCCAAGAAACTTAAGATCCACTTCGTGGCCACCGTCCAGGAGGAGGTGGGCCTAAGGGGAGCCACCATCGCGGCGTACAACCTGAACCCGTGGGCGGCCATAGCGACGGACGTGACCCACGCCGTCGCCCCAGGAGTCAAGGCAAACCAGGTGGGGGGCATAGAGCTGGGGAAGGGCCCCGTGGTATCGCTGGGAGCCAACTTCACCCGCGCCCTATGGGAGATGATGGAGAAGGAATCAGAGAAGGCCGGGATACCCTACCAGAGGACCGGCGTCCCGGCCCGCAGCGGCACGGACGCGTGGGCCATACAGGTCGAGCGCGGCGGCACCATCTGCGGCCTCATCAGCATGCCCAACAGGTCCATGCACAGCCCCAACGAGGTCATAAACCTCACAGACCTGAAGAACCTGGGAAAGCTCATAGCTGTAACCGTTAAGGCCCTGGACGAGAGCGACCTACAACACACCGTCGAGGTCTTCCGCAGGTAACCTTTTTTATCCCATGAGCTGCCTGAGCCGCCAGAAGTAGCCAATGAAGAACAGCGCGGTGTAGAACCCGAACCCGGCTAGGAACCCGCCCATGAAGTACTTGTGGTGTAGCTCCAGCTTCATGGTTTCAGGCAGCAGCAAACGGATATAGAGGCTTTATGGGGCGCTGATCAGGAACTAGCTGAAGTCCTGGACCAGGTATACCCTGCCCTCGTCAGACGCCACGCCTATGCTTACTCGGCTATAATCCTTGTTCAGTATGTTGTCGCGGTGGCCCCACTCGTACTCGGCGTCGTCGTACACCATCTGGTACATCATGAGTTGGAGCGCGTCCTCCACCTCGAACTCCTCCTTCGAGGTATGGTACTTGATGTTCTCGCCCATGGTGCCCGGGAGCTCCGGGTTATGCTTGAACTCCCCCGTCTCCAGCATGGACTCGGCGTACCTCTGGGCTATCGGGTTCGTGTCCAGCTCAAGCTCATCTAGATTGCCCCGCTCTTCGTTAATCAGCTTAAGCACGAGCTCTTGGAGCATGACCACCTCCGGGGTGGTGGGGAACACGGGTCCGGCCTCAGGCGTCTCAGGCGGCGGCTCCCAGCTGTTGAGCATAAGTATGCTCCCCAGGCTTATAGCCAGGGTCAGCGCCACCACCGCCATCTTCTTCGGCGTCACGCCCTTGCCTAGGTCTAGGAGCCCCTGCCTACGGCTCCTCGGCTGCACCCTCGGCCGGTAAGCTGAAGCCTCCACCGACTCAACGTAGTGCACGTTATCCGTGAGCTCGGGTTCGTCCATCGTCTTGATCTTGGCTGAGGTGGCGATGCATTTGTGGGCCCTCTGTGCTATGTGGTCCTCGCAGAACGTCAGGTTACAGTGTGGACACCTGAGGGGAGCCTCCAGCTCCTTTCCGCAGTAGTAGCATAGACCCATTACATCCACCTAAAAATCCGAATCCGTTTAAAGCTTTACCAAGGAATCATCCAGATAGGTGATATATTCCAGAAAGGATCGACCGCATATGATTAAAAAAACGCGGTTTTATAGGTTGAATTTATTTTATACTATGGCATTTATTTGGTAAGGCTGGCTCCCCGTTTTGAAGGCATCTAGAATGTTGGGCATAGGCATCATGATTATACAGCTTGTAAGCGTAATTGGGTTCACAGCCGGGTTTCACACCATATTCGAGGTATATAACACCGCTATCCCAGGGGGAGCAGGTGAAGGCACCCAAATCGAGATGACAGACCCCGTAGTAATCCCCTATAGCATTTCTCCCAGGAACAATGGTTATCTTGAGGCAGAGCTGACGGTGACCCTCAGCCTCGTCGCGGAGGGAGAAATGGTGATAGCTACAGAATCTATGGAGGTGACGATATCGCCGGGGGAGCAGGTTCCTTTGGACCTCGAGCTGACGATTCCGCTTAGCACCGCGCAGATGTATCTGGGGGAGGGCTCGAACGCGGAGTGGGTGTTGGAGCTGAGGATCACCACCCTCTACGACCTCGTCAGTTTCTCGAACATCATAACCATGTCGGGAGTAGCCCAGTGATGTCGACCCAAAGGATACGCCCCGTCGTCTCCGCGATCATCACACTCATACTCTTCGTGGTCGTTCCCTACATGCTACCCGAGTACATTCCCCCTGATGTCAACCAGTTGATCGCTGAATCACAGATCGACCTAGACTGGTTCCTGAACCAGATCATGCTGGTAGGCGCCGTCACAGCCGCCATAACGCTGGTGAAGGGGCTCGCGGGTAAGACCAGCCCCATCTGGCTGCTAGCCGCACTCGCCCAGAACGTATCGAGCCTCGTCTTCACCCTGATTCTGTTTGGAGCAGGCGACATACTGAGCCTCGGCGTCGTAGAGTTAACCATATACGCGGAGAACGCCACGAACTACATCGTGATGAACATGCGTGTCCTCATCTACCTGAGTATAGCGGTCGTCGCCCTCAGCATGATCCGATCTTACCTTCGGTGGAGAGAGGCTCGCGTAGAGGCCGCGCCCCCGGGAAGAATCCCGGCATAGCATGTCAAACATTTTTACGGGATCGATACACACGGATAGGCATGACCATAAAGGTCGCCGTGAGCGGAATCCCCCGCGGATACCAGTTCCCTAGGCCCGACGGGAACTGGCTTCAGGAGAAACACCGGAGAAGAATACTGGAGACAAACCCAGACATCGAGCTCATCGAAGTACCCGCAGACAGGGTGAAAGGCGACGAGGAAGCCGAGTTGGCGCTCGCCGAGGGAGGCAACAGGACCCACTACCCCGGCGAACTCGACTGGGAGGACTATCAACGCTTATTCACGCCCAGCCTCAGGTGGGTGCAGCTCTGCAGCACGGGGTTCAGCGACAACATCACCCCAGAGATAATCGACGGCAGGGTAAAGCTCACAAACGCGCCAGGCCTCCACACCGTCCCCATCGCGGAGAGCGTCGTAGCCGCCATGCTGGACCACGCCAAGAACCTGAAGCAGAGACGGGTAGACCAGGAAGCCCACCTGTGGACCCAGCTGAAGAACGACGAACTCTGCGGACGCACCGTCCTCCTCATCGGCCTCGGCAACATAGGGAGACGCGTGGCCGGCCTCTGCAAAGCCTTCGACATGACCGTGATAGGGACCAAAAGGAGGGTTGAACCCGTGCCAAGCGTGGACAGGGTGTTCCCCACGGAAAAGCTCCGCGACAACCTTCCGGAGGCCGACTACGTCGCGGTGGCTGCGCCCCTCACCCCAGAGACCGAGCACATGCTCAGGGAGGCCGAGTTCAAGGCCATGAAGCCCTCGGCCTACTTCATCAACGTGGGCAGAGGCAGGATAGCCCACGAGCCCAGCCTGCTGAGGGCGCTACGGGAGAGCTGGATA
>DAOVEE010000069.1 GCA_030669135.1 Candidatus Bathyarchaeota archaeon
CCTCGTAACAGTAGACCTTCATGATGTCGTGGAGTATGGCGCCGGCTAGCACCAGGTCGTGGTCGACGCGACCGCCGTACTGCTCCTCCACTATGTCGCAGAGGCTCCTGCAGAGTTTGACCACGCTGAGTGTGTGCTCCACGAGGCCGCCTCTGTAGCTGTGATGCTGGTAGGCTCCCGCCGGGCAGACCCCGACGGGGAGAGCCGGCTGATCGAGGTCTGTCGGTGGGTCCCTTAGGAAGGCCAGCACCTTCTCCCTCAGGCCGTCGTCGGCGATGAGACCCGCCAATTCTACGAGTTTCTCCATAGCCCGTTTCGCTCCGTGATGAATCCTATCAACTGTGTTCAGGGGTTCTTAAGTTCTTCCTAGACCAAACCTTTATCTCGCCGCGGCGGAGATGAGCCCCGGTAAACGGGGGAAACGGAGGTGAGCGGGTACGACAAGCGACTCTACGCGTTGATGCTGGCCGCCACCAACATGGTCCTCAGCTGGACGGTGACCCAGCCCATCTTCAGCCTCTACGTAACGGAGCTGGGGGGCTCCGTGGTCCAGGTGGGGATGCTCTTCAGCGTGATGAGCTTCATCCCTCTAGTGATACGCATCCCTATGAGCGTGATCGCCGAGAGGATAGGCCGGATCAGGATGCTTCTGCTGGGGCTGTTCATCAGCTCCACCAGCTCGCTGCTCTACGCCCACGCCAAGAGCTTCACCCAGGTGCTGCTCATCTCCGTCTACATCAGCATCGCGAACGGGGGTTTCAACCAGACGGCCATGTCTACTGTGAGCGACGCGGCCCCCGCGAACAGGCAGGGGGACGCCATGGGGAGGTACCTGACTTTCCTCGGCTTCGGGATGATGCTCGGACCCGCCCTGTGCAGCTACCTGGTCAACGTGATGAGCTACTCTCAGCTGTTCTACCTCTCCGCGCTGTTCCCGGCGGTGGGCATCCTACTGATAGTGTTTCTGGCCCCGGATGTGCCGAGGAGGGTTTCCTTGGCTGAGGGTAGGCCCGAGGTGAGCACGGTGGAGTCCCTGAGGATGATATTCAGGAACAGGAACGTGATGCTTCTCAGCTACTGCAGGGCGTCCTTCAGCGCGGCGCAGGCCATCTTCATCGCCCTCTTCAGCATCTACGCGGTGCAGCAGCTCGGGATAAGCGAGTCGACGGTGGCCCTTCTCTTCACCGTGAGGGGGTTCAGCAACACTTTGTCGAGGTTCCCCGCCGGCAGGATCAGCGACTCCATCGGGAGGCGTATCCCGATGCTGGCGGCTTACGGGCTGCTGGTGGTGAGCTTCGTCGTCATCGCGCTCTACGAGAGCGTGATTATGATGGGGGTGGCGCTGGCGCTATACGGGCTGTGCTGGGGGACGAGGGCCGTGTCGGAGTGGGCGTTCCTCACGGACCATGTGGAGCCCGAGATTAAGACCATATCCATCAGCTACCTTTCAAGCGTCTTCGGGTTCGGCTCCACCATAGGGAGCCTCGCCGCCGGCTTCCTGACGACCCTGTTCCCGTACTCGACGGTTTTCCTCTTGGGGGCGGCTCTTAACCTCGGCGCCATCCCCGCGGTGCTCTCTATGAAGCGGACTCCTCGTTGAGGCTGTTCATCTTCTCGACGATGGCGGTGTACGCCTCGTCTGGGTCGCTTATGCCTTGGACCATACGCTCGAAGGGGCAGTAGATGCTCCCGTCCTTCATCTTTATGTGGTCGACGAGTTCTTCGTATGTGGTCGATAGGCCATGCTGGTCTAGAACCTGTTTACCCAGTTGGCTTAACACCTGTGCGTGTGCCTCGGCTGCCTCGCTGTAGAGTATCAGGAGGGCGGCGGCTCTGCCGATTATCTTGTCCACCATCAACGTGCTGCGGAGGGCTTCGCCGTGCATCTCTATGGCCTCTAGGTGGGGCCGGATGCCTTTGGTTGCGCTCTGGAAGATGAGTCGGCCATCCTTGTATATCATCAGGCTGTTCCCGGTTTTGTCCAGCTCCTCGAGGTAGCTGTTCATGTTCCTGTTGCTATGGCGGCCGTGGTTTTTATTGGTTAGGGATTGTGGGGCGGCTTGGAGTCGTCCGGGTTCTCCAGGGCTTGGATTAGTTGGTGGAGGAGGACGAGGAGGCTCTGCTTGAGCTTGCTCCTTGTGTTGCCCCAGATGCGGGAGAATGGCTCTATGGAGTCTCTTCTCGCCGTCTCGACGATGTTGGTCTTCATCGCTTCCATGTTGGCTATTAATAGCTCTGTCACTTTGGTGTGGTTGTCCTTCACGTAATCGGTTATCTCCTCGTGTATGGAGTAGGCCAGCGCGATGAGGGTCCAGAGTAGGAAGCTGAAGCCGGGGATGACCCCTATCCCTGTCCTTATGCCGTGGTACATCACTGAGAGTGTAAACAGGGAAATGATGACGGTGATGGTGCCTGCGACAGACTTCCGCGTTACCTTGATCTGCATGTGTAAGGCTTGCTCAGGCTTGGTTATGAAGGGCTGGAACCATGAAATTGGATAACTGGATTATTTCTCGAGTATCGATAGCTTAAGCTGCTTCACGCCCCGGATGACAGCCAAAGACCCTGCAAGGCTCTTTATGTGAGACGCGGGACCCTTTACCGCCAAGATCTCAAGACAGGTATCGTGATCCATGTGGACGTGGGTCGAGGACGATATTATGCCCAGATGCTCGTGCTGCAGAAGGTTGAGCTCCTCCACCAGGCCACTCACATGGTGGTCGTACACCAGCGTGATCGCCCCCGCAACCTCGCCCTCCCCCTCAGCCCATTTATAGTCCGATAAGAAGCCCCTCATCGCCACCTGGACGGCCGTCGACCTGTTGTAGCCAAGACCCTCGATGGTCCTGTCGAACTCCTCCAGCAGCCCAGGGTCCACCGAGACGCTGAAACGTGAAACACCAACCATAAGCCCTCAGACGTGTTACCGAGGACCCAGTATAATATTCCTGTGATCACCAAGGCTCAGAGAAGTTTTCACCGCCTCCATGTTACAGGAAACAAACTTAGTAACATCTAAAAGCATCCGCGGCGCAACAAGCCCCATGCATGAATGGGCGCTAGCCGAAGGCGTCGTAGCGACAGCCACAAGGTTCGCAGAGGAAAACGGCATCACAGAGGTGACGGAGGTCGTCGTCGTGGTCGGCGAGCTCCAGCAAGTAGAGCACGACGTACTGGAGTTCGCTTTCGAGCAGCTCAAGACGTCGCTCTTCGAGAACGCCAAGTTCGTACTCAAGAGCCAGCCAGCCAAGTTCAAGTGCAGGAACTGCGGAAACGAGTGGACCTTCACCAGCGAGGGCATGACAGAGGACGTCAGCGAGGCCATCCACTTCGTCCCCGAGATGGCACATGTTTATATAAGGTGCAACGAGTGCGGAAGCCCCGACTTCGAGGTAGCGGAAGGCCGAGGCGTCTGGCTAGCCACCATCAAAGGAGTCAAAGGCGATGAGTGACCCCAGGATCGCCATCATCGAGAAACGGTTCCAGAATGTACGAAGGATAATCGCCGTCAGCAGCGGCAAGGGCGGCGTCGGCAAGAGCATGATAGCCACAGCCCTCGCCCTTAGCCTCAGGGACCGGGGCCACAGCGTAGGCCTCCTGGACCTAGATTTCACGAGCCCAGCCACTCACGTCATCCTCGGCGTAGAAGGCCTATACCCCGAAGAAGAATACGGCATCGTCCCCCCCATAGCCCACGGCCTCAGGTACATGAGCATCACCTACTACAGCGTCGACGAGCCCACACCCCTCAGGGGGGAAGACGTCTCCAACGCCATAATAGAGCTCCTAGCGATAACGAGGTGGGGTGAACTGGACTACCTCGTCATAGACATGCCCCCCGGCATCGGCGACGCCACCCTCGACACCATCAGGCTCATACCCAGGATCGAGTTCATCGTGGTCACGACCCCCAGCAGGGTAGCGTTCCAGTCGGTGCGGAGGCTACTCGTCCTCCTCAAGGACATGGGGGTGCCCATAATAGGAGTCTGCGAGAACATGATCATGAAGCCCCTAGCCTACGTCAGGGAAGATGTCGAGAGGCTCGGCCTCGAATACCTGGTCTCAGTCGCATACGACGAAGAGGTCGAGGAGGCCTTGGGCGACCCCGACGCGCTGAGGAAGACCAGGTTCTACAAGGAGCTGGGAGAGGTCTCCCGGCGCCTCTAGCTACCTCTCTTTTATGAGCGTGGCGACTAGGAACGCCGCCGCGCTCAGCGCCGCGAAGAAGTAGAAGACGTGGTTCAGAGAGTAGTTGACGGCGAGCCACCCCGCGATGGCGGGGGTGAAGAACCCGACGCCGTACTTCAACGTGAAGTTGACGCCGTAGGTGACGCCCACCGTGTCCTTGTGGGAGATGTCGCCGAGGAGCGCGTTCATGGGGCTCTGGGTCACGAAGAACGCGAAACCGAGCACCGCCACCAGCCCCGCCAGTATCAACAGATTGCTTGGCGCCAGCGTTAGAGCCACCAGGGACACGGCGAAGAGGCTGTAGCCGAAGAGAAGCAGCTTCTTCCTGCCCAGCTTGTCGCTTAGTGTCCCGCCGATGATCATTGCGAAGGCGCCCACGGTGTATTTGAGGGTCGATAGGCCGCCCGCGATGACCAGAGCCACCATCTTGACGTCGGTGATGTACACCATGATGAAGTTACTAACGCCGGTCCACAGCATGCCGCTGATCACCACGATGACGAAGGTGAGGAGCAGGGTCCGCCTCTCAGCGGTGGCGAACATCCGCCTCAAGGTCTCCACGGGGCCCTTCCTCAGCTGGGTCGGGTCCACCTCGCAGACGATGTCCTTGATTACTAGCAGGTCGACGGCGGCCATGGCGAGGCCGACGACGCCCCATATGAGGAAAGTCATCCTCCACCCGAAGCTGGAGCCGAGGATGCTCGAGGTGAGGAAGCTGACGGCCATGCCCATGTCTCCTCCGAGGCCCTGGTACCCCATGTAGCGGCCCCTCATCTCGTCGCTAACCAACGCCATGTGGGCGTAGCCGCATGGGTGGTAGAGGCTCGCGCCGATGCCGAGTATTATCATGCCGACGGCCGCCACCGGGACGTTGGGGGAAAGACCCACGATGATAGAGGCGCCGCCGCACAGCACCATGGAGGCGGCGATTAGGAGCCTCCTGCTGTACTTGTCGGCGATGAAACCCACGGGGAGGCTGAACCAGCCGTAGAACAGCGACACCAGGGACGCCAGCATCCCCACAGTACCTATGTCGCCCAGGTCTCCCTGCAGTATCGGTATCATCGCGGGCAGCAGCACCAGGTATGCGTGCATTATGCCGTGGCTCCCGGAGATGGCTATGATGCTTCTTTCTTGATCGTTCACGTTCGAACCCTCAGATTCCAATACCAAAACACACCTTCGTATTTAATTCTAATCTAAGGCTGGTGGGCCCTGCAAACATTATTATAAGGTGCTTCAGATGGCGATCTGGATGAGCTTCCTGAAGCGGCCCTCGGAGAACTACTGCCCCGGCATCTCGGACTATATCAGGCCCGCTGTCGGATACGAGAAATGTGAAGAATGTGGGGGCAGGGTCGAGTTCTGGAGCGACGAGGTCGAGGGCGTCTGCCTAGACTGTGGCGCGAAGTTCAGGAAGAAGGAGGAGACGCCGAGCTGCCTCGAGTACTGCGACTACGCGAGCGTCTGCAAGGGCATCATCATGTCGAGGCGTAGGGCGAGTAGATAACGGGGTCAACGCGCCGTTTACTCGGGGGAGGCAAGTTACGCGGTGAGATACGTGTCTTATGCTATGCTTAGTCACGGTTCAGGCGTTGATCCAGCACCGTTGCCTAGTTAGTTTTATATACTGAGGGTAACTACGGGCGCATCAAATTTTAATAAAATATCTTCAATTAATGGGTGAGGAATCGTGTCAGCATCAAAGCTCAAGAACCAGATCGGCGTAATGCTCCTCGAGAAACCCATGAGCCTCAAAGAGGTAGCAGAGGCCATGGAGATCAAGGATAAGAAGGCCTACAGCCTCATCAAGTCCATGTTCCAGAAAGACCGCGTCGCCGGGTTCAAGGACGCGGACGGCGTCAGAAGGTACCGCGTCACAGAGGAAGAGGCCGAGATGGCAGCCAAGAGGAAGGCTCGCGCCGAGAAGAAGGCAGCCAAGTAGGGGCGCCGCATACTGTTTTAATGCACCCGACCCCCAGAGAACCCTATGCCTGGTTACGGGATAAGCCACGAGTCGGGGACGCTGAAACGGGTGATGGTTCACCACCCAGGAAGGGAGCTGGAGCTCGCCAACAGGGACCCCGAGGCCCACCACTTCGAGATGCCCGTGGACACGAAACGCTTCATCAACGACCACAAGCAGCTCATAGACGCCATGGAGGAGGCGGGCGTAGAGGTCCTGAAGGTCAGGGATCTGGTGAAGGACAACGAGGAGGCCTACGCCGAGTCCTATCAGTGCCCCAACCTGGTCTTCGTGAGGGACAGCAGCACCATGACGGATGACGGCGCGTTCCTGTTCAGGATGGGCCTCCCCACGAGGCGCAGGGAGACACCCGTCATCAAGGCGGCCCACGAAGCGAACGGCGTACCAATTGCGCTGGAGATGAAGGAGCCGGACACCTTCGAAGGAGGCGGCTTCGCGTTCCTGGAGGGAGGGACGGCTGTTGCCGGCCTCTGCGAAAGGTCCACCCAGGGAGCCCTAGACCAGATGGGCGGCTACCTTCTAGGCAACAGGCTTGTGGACCTCTGGATGACCCTCAACATGCTGGAGGGCTGCATCCACATCGACGGCGAGTTCGCCGAGCTCCCCGGCAAGGTGGCGATAAGCTACGCGCCGGTGCTGGACAACGTAACAGCCCACTTCAGGACAACGTCCGATAGTTGGGACGGCTGCTTCACGGAGTGGCTCAGGGAGACCTGGTGGGACGTAATCGAGATCACCAAGCAGGAGTACTGGGACATGGCGGCCAACTTCCTGACTGTGGACAGCGACCTAGCCATCCACTACACGGGCAACCCACGCGTGATGAAGGAGGTCAGGGAGCGGAGCATCGACGTCGTCCAGATACCGGGCGAGGAGATGAAGAAGGGGATGGGCGGCATCCACTGCATGACGTGCCCCATACTTAGAATATGATGTTTATTTTACTAGCATCAGAATCCAATCAGAACCTATCGTTTTATAATCATACACTCTGTTTATAAGTTGTTTATTTAACTCCGATAGTTTATCATTATCGTTTCTAAAGAGAAAGAGATACATATTAGCTTCAGGATGATCTTTTAAAGCATCTATCAGATTGTCTTTTCCTAAGCCTAACCTCCAACATCTTAATTCTATTCCAACATCTTTTTCTCCATCATTTACAACAATGTCGGCATCATATGCTTTTTTTCCACGAGTGCTTACAAATATTTCAGCATCAAGTAGAGCAAACATCGTTTCTATTTGAAACCATTGTTCAAATCCCCATGCAAACTCTGCTATTAACCCCAATTTTGAAACCATGTCAGAACTAGAAAAACGGTTTGAAATAACATTGAGAATTTTTTCTTCAAACATCATTATTTAATTATAAATAAATGTTATAATTAAAATTAAGTATGCACTCGTGATTACATTCTAAATATCTAGTTCTATACTCAGGGTCTAGCCGAAGATGGCTGGATGGAACTCCTTGAACCCGTCGGGGAAGTCCATGGACTCGACCACATAGTCGAGGACCGCGGGCACCCCATCCCGGTTCTTCTTCAACGCTCGCTCAAGGGAGCCCCTGATGTCCCCGACACGAGTTACCTGCTCCCCGTAGCAGCCGCACGCCTCAGCGATCTTAGCGAAGTCGGGCTGGGCGTCGTAGTCCACCGAGATGTACCGCTCCTCGTTAGCCCACTGGTGGAGCTTTATCCAGCCGAGGCTGTAGTTGTTCAGCACGATCCACGTGACGGGTGCACCGTACTGGACCGCCGTCGGGAGCTCCTTCATCCCCATCTGGAACGCGCCGTCGCCGGTGATGCAGATCACCTTCCTGTCCGGGACGGCAAGCTTGGCGCCGATGGCGCCCGCCACGCCGAGCCCCATACAGGTTTGCTCCGCTGGGGCCACGCAGCAGTCATGGTCCAGGACCCGGTAGTACGGGTAGTAGTAGCTCCAAAGGTCCTGTGACCCGTTCTCGTTAACTAGCACGGTGCCGCCGCCGAACACCCTGTTGGCCTCGTAGACCACCCTCTTGGACTTCACCAGCTTCTCGGCCATGACCTCGGCCTCGACCTCCGCGATGAACGCCTTCTTGGCCTCGACGATGCTCTTCACCCGGGGCATCTCCTCCAAAGGCTTCTTTCTAACCTTCTCGTCCAAGACCTGTATGAGGTCCACGAGGAACAGCTTGGCGTCGGCCGCCACCGGTAGGTCGGGCCTCCAGTTGCGGCCGAGCTCGTCGGCGTCGATGTCGACCTGGATGTACTTCGCGTCCTCCGGGTAGTAGCTCCACCCGGCCGTCTGGAACTCCTCGTTCCGGGACCCCAAGGTCATCATCAGGTCGGCCCCCTGGAACAGCCGCCTACCCACCTTCGTCCTGTAGAGCCCCACGAGGCCCACGGCGAGGGGGTGAGACTCGGGGATGCATCCGCGGCCGCTAGGCGTGGTCAACACGGGTACCCCCAGCATCTCGGCGAGGGCCACCAGCGTAGGCCCGGCGCCGCTGAGATGAGCGCCTCCGCCGGCGACGATCACAGGCCGCTCCGAGGCGAGGAGCATGTCCGACGCCGTCTTGACGGCCTCAAAGTCAGGCCTCACCCTGACCGGCCGCGTGGACGCAACGCACTTCGTCTCCTCGGTCTCGGCCATACCCACGTTGAACGGCACGTCGATGTAGACCGGGCCCGGCCTCCCGTTGCAGGACAGGCTGAACGCCCTGTTCATGGCCCACGCCGCCTTGTCCGGGTGGGGGACCCTGTAGCTCCACTTGGTGATGGGCCTCATCATCTCCATCTG
>DAOVEE010000277.1 GCA_030669135.1 Candidatus Bathyarchaeota archaeon
CAAGGAGCTCGTCAAGCAGAGCGACGTGGTCGTCCAGAACTTCGCCCCCGGCGCCATGGAACGGCTGGGCCTCGGCTACGACGTACTCAAAGAGTGGAACCCCAGGATCATCTACGCGGCCCTCAGCGGCTTCGGCCAGACCGGCCCCTACAGCAGGTACGGCAGCTACGCGGTGATAGCCGAGGCTATAAGCGGCCACAGCTACGCCACCGGCAAACAACACGACCCCGACGGGCCGCCAATCACCATGGCCGGAGCCCTCGGCGACCTCGGCCCCGCCATGTACGCCGCCTTCGCAATAGTCGCCGCCCTCAGGCACCGCGACAAGACCGGCGAGGGCCAGATGATCGACGTCGCCCAGGTCGACACCATGGTGGCCTTCAACTGCACCGCATCCGTCGCCTACGACCTCCTCAAGGAGAGCCCCATCAAGAGAAGGCAGCAGAGGCCTCAGGATCCCAACAGGATATGGGGCATCCTGCCCGTGAAGGACGGGTGGATACAGGTCGCCGGCGAGCGAGGCAAGGCCATAGAGAACCTCAAGCAGGAGCTTGGCGTCGAAGAGGTCAGCAAGGAACTGGTCCAGGGGCGGATCAGCGGCATGACCCGGATGGAGGCGTTCAAGTGGCTCGCCGAGATGGGGTTCCCGTGCGCCCCCGTCTACGAGGCCTACGAGGCCATGTGGGACCCCCACTTGGAGGCCCGCGGCATGTGGGTCGAGGTGGAGCACAAGGCCGCCGGCAAGTACAAGATACCCAACTTCCCCGTCAAGTTCAGCGAGACACCCGGCGAGGTCACCATGGCGGCCCCCATGCTGGGGCAGCACACCCGTATGGTCCTCAAGGAGCTTCTAGGCAAGACCGACGAGGAGCTCGACGCGCTGGAGAAGCAGGGCGCCATCGTCCAGTGGAAGGGCTAACCCTTTTTTACTATCTTGACACGAATTTATTCCCTTTCATATAGAACCGTAGTTTTTCAGATAGGTCCTTCGTGACTCCTATCCTATTACTTCTGCCTACCTCGAAGTTTAGATGGTTATCCAGCACATGAACAGGATGTGTTTCATCAGTAACGGGAAGCCCGTTGAGACTCCTGTCGACGTTAAGGGCTATGGTTAGCTTCCCTGGGCCACTAGTTAAGTCAGTGTCTTCATTCACAAGGCGAGACGCCCTCATCCTCTCGACGCCTTCCGTGGGTTCCATGGCCCTGATGAGGACTGCGCCCACCTTTCCCGGCTCGTGGGCGACGAAGTTGAGCATCCAGTACCTGTGGACGTTGTAGATGAAGAGTCGGCCCGGCTCCTCGAACATCACGGCGTTGTACCGTTTCCTCCCTCTGTGCGCCCTCGACGCGGGGTCGTCCACGCCGTAGTACGCCTCGGTCTCGACTATGAGTCCTTCCAGAGACTCGCCGCCGAGCCTTCTAATCAGCGTCTTTCCGAGTAAATCACGGGCCACCTCGGTGGTGTCCCGCGCGTAGAAACGCTTCGTGAGGGCTCTCGGCGTCAAATCAAAGATAGAGTTGACGTATGCATTGAAAAAGTAACGCAGAGGGCGCTAACCCTGCATCCCCCTCGCCAGATCCAGCAGCGCCTTGTACGGGTCCTCAGCCTTCACTACGCCGCTGGCTATCAGTATGCCCTCGGCTCCCAGCTTCATGGCGGCCCGAGCGTCCTCGCCGTTCGTGATGCCTGCCCCGCAGAGCACCTTCACCTTCGGGTTGACCTTCTTCACCGCCTCCACGGAGTCGCTCACAACCTCAGGCCTGGCCTTGGAGACGGGGATACCCGTGCCTATGAGCTCCGGCGGCTCTATGGCTATCGCATCGGGTTCGAAGGCAGCTACGAGTCCAGCTTTCTCCGGGGTATCCACGCATACAACGGTGATGAGGTCGGCCTCCTTCGCCCTAGCTATGCTCGCCTCGATGACGTTC
>DAOVEE010000045.1 GCA_030669135.1 Candidatus Bathyarchaeota archaeon
GATACACATGAAAGGCTTCCTGACCTGGGACCCCTCGGGGTACGTAATCGAGGTGCTAGAGTTCCTGACCAAGCCATACGGCGAGAAATAGATCAATGATCGAGAAACGAAGCCCACAACCATATAATAGACCCGGTTAAGGCTCAGAAACGAGGAATAGCTGACACCCCGCGCCAGACGAGGTACGGCGAAACCACTGGTGGTTCGCCCCTCCGGGCGCGGGAGTTCCTCTATACTAGATTCTTATCAGACCGTCACTGCCCGGACACCAGTTACATCTCGCTCCGACGGCCCAGAAAAACGTTGGACGGTAGAGGAACACCCAAGGAGAGTCGCCGTGAACCCGTCTGTAGATCTGCCTGTAAACACTTTGTCTCGCCTCGTCGTTGAACGTCCTCTGAGCTAATGATATCAGCCAGTCGACCTCAGGGTTCCTGTACCCCTGCCACCATGGTCCCTTGATGCCCGAATGAAGCTTCTCGCGTAACACCCTGAAGGTGCTACGGGGGCTGGAGTCGAAGCAGCACATGTCATGTATCTTCTTGGCGCGGACCATCTCTGCGTATGCAGGGCGGTCGCTGTAGAGCATTACATCGACTTCGACGCCTACGAGGTTATACTGCTGCTTCATCAGCTCCGCAAGGGCAGGGGCCTCATCAGGCATAGAGGTTGGGACATCCATGACTATTTCCAGGCCTGACCGGTACCCTGCCTCAGAGAGTAACTCCCTAGCCTTCCCAGGATCAAAGGGGTAAGGCTCAGTCTCAGGGTCGTAGCCGAAGTGGTGGGGAGTGAGATAGCCGTTCAGCGGCTTGGCGGCCCCCTTCTTCACGCTTCTAATTATCTCTTTTTTATCAACGGCGTAGTTTAGGGCTTGTCTTACACGTTTATCGGTGCAGATCCCCTCGGAGGCGTTGAACATCTGTATGATGCAAAGGCCGCTATCAAGGCTGCTAATAGTCGTGTTCTCCTGTCTTTCGATGAACCCACGTCCCTCAACGCCTATGTGGGCTCCTATATCTGCCTCCCTTTCTGCCACCATCCGCACCCTCTCCGAGGGCTCTGTGACTCTGAGCCAACTGGATTCCTCAGCCGTTGGTGCCTCCCCCCAGTAGTCTTTGAACCTTTCAAGCACCACTTCCTCTCGCCTTGTCTCGGCGACCATCCATGGACCCGTGCCGATGTATTCCTTGGGAAGCCTGTCCATCTCGTCGTCAGGACCTATGGGCATCTCGCATAGAAGGTCCAGGAGGTCGGCGATAGGCTCCCCGGTGACTATTTTAACGGTGTCTCTCCGAGTCGTTTGGAACCTTGCATCACCTATGTAGCCTGCGTAGACTCCCTGAGTGCCGTAGGCGCCGCCTATGCTGGGATCCACGACTCTTTTGAGACTGGACACAACGTCCTCGGCGTTCATGGTGTCGCCGTTATGGAACTCGACGCCCTCCCTCAGCCTGAAGACCCAGGTGAGACCGTCAGGCTCCACTGCCCATTGAACTGCGAGACATGGGCGGAAACGCCCCGAGTCGTCTCTAGTTACTAGAGGCTCGTATATCGAATAAACCAAGCTGTTCCTGTTTGCGGAGTCGCTGCAGATGTGGGGATCACCAATGTAGACGGAGGACTGGGCAACCGTGAGGCTCTTCATGGGCTATATGGCTGTCGGCTCGGCTATAAGCTTAGGAGAAGTCACTGAGGTCGGTGGGCTCCTCCTGCTCAGCCACCTCCTCGAGGCTGCGGCCCGTCTTTACCGAGTTGGGCATCTCCGCCAAGACATCCGAACCGGGTCTAGCCTCGTCGCCCTTCATCTTGAAGAAGAGCCAGCGCGGCTTCTTGCCTCCGCCTGTCCTGATGAGGGCGAAACCTCCCCTCAGCTTAGCTCCTTCAAGCCACAGCGTGGCGTGGCCCTCCTCAAGGTTCTCCTCAAGTGAGGCGTCATCCCCCTTCGTGTTATGGTGTGTGCCTCGGTCCCAGACGATGACCGTGCCGGCCCCGTAGTGTCCCTCAGGGATCACCCCCTCGAAGTCGGCGTACGCCATGGGGTGGTCCTCCGTGGGGACGGCGAGCCTCCGCACCTTGGGGTCCATCGAAGGCCCCTTGGGCACGGCCCATGACTTCAGCACGCCGCCCGACTCTATCCGCAGGTCGTAGTGCAGGTTGCTGGCGTCGTGCTTCTGTACGACGAAGATGGGATACCCGCCTCCTTCTTCCACCGCAGGGGACGGCTCAGGAGTCCCGTTGAAGTCCCTCTTCTTCTTATACCTTCTCAGAGGATCGGAGTCAGACATACCCATCACTATGATATGATGGTCGATAAATATAGCGAAAAAATGGTTGGTCTACTGCTCGGCCATCTTCTTGCCTACCATGCTGGCAAGAGAACGAGCCTGAGAGTTCGCCTTCGTTATCAGTAGCTCGACTGTGTCCCTCGTGGCCCACTCGGCCTCCAAGGCCACTGAACGCGCCTGCTGGAACGCCTTCGCTAGGATGGTCGGCACTGTCGCCGGCGTGTAGTACGCCGCCTCCACGGCTACCTTGAAGGCCCCGCCTATGGCCTGCTCGAGCCTGCTACGGTAGTCGTTCAGGTCGAGTATCAGCGCGTCGCCGGGAATGATGTCGCCTCTCTCGTAGACCGCCTTCACCCGGAGGCCCATCTCTGAGGCCCTTATACTCATGCGCTGAAGCAGGTCTGCTAGATCCGCGTTGATCGGCTCACCCGCCCTGCACACTGTGGTGTCATGCACTACCCAGATGTTACCGCCCTCGATCCTAGTCCTCACGCCGAGGACCCCGAACTTGCCGATGAGGGGCCCTGGGCTGAGGCCTGTGTTACCCGCGCTGAAGACAATGTCGTCCAGCGCAGGGTCCCCGGCCTTGGCGAATACCCTGACCCTGTTGGCGTCCAGCTCCATGGCGACCTTGAAGGGGTTGCCGTTGGTGAACATGAAGACGTTGGGGCCGGCTACCTGCTCTATGAAGGCGTCGTGGCCCTCCTTTCCGGCCTGCTCCATGCTGATCCTCATGAGGGTGTTCTTGAGGACCTTGAAATGGAGGCGTCCGCGGAGCTGCCTCCTCATGTCTTGGAGCATGGCGCTGGTGACCTTGTTCAGGTCGGCGGCGGCGATGACGCCGTACTCGTTTAGTAGCTCGACTGTCTCCTGAACCGTCTCGGTTTTCTCGGATGGGATGTGGCTGCTCATGGTCTTCACCTAGTATACCTTGACGGTGTCGCCCATGGTGAGCTTCAGGAACACGCTCCGTATGTTCGCGAAGCCACGCTTCGTCGCGCCGGTCAGGTTTGTCATGACCGCTTCGATGTTCTGGGTGACGCTCTCGTCGCTCATCTCCTCCTTTCCGACTATGCAGTGGACAAACGGCTTGTCCCTGCTGCGTAGCACAACCGTACGGCGCTCGCGCTCGATGATGTTGTCTATGGGCGCCTGCGGCGGCACGGGGGTAGGCATCTTCCCCCTTGGGCCCAGTATCGGACCTGCGACACGACCCACTGTCGGCATCATAGGTGCCTCAGCGACGAACGCGTCATAATTCTTCAAGGCGTTCTTGGCTGCCTTCTTGTCCGTCGCGAGCTGATCAAGTTCAGCGGGCTCTACTACTGCGTCCGCTCCTGCCCTCCTTGCTCTCAGCGCGAGGTCGCCCGAGGCGAATACGAGCACCTTCCGGGCGCCGACGCCGTTAGGCAGCTGGACCCGGATGTTGACTCTGTTGTCAGGCCTGTTCATGTCGAGCTCCCTGAGGTTCACGGCGAGGTCGAAGCTCTGCTCGAAGTTACGAGCTGGAGCTGCCTCCCTTGCCTTCGCTACTGCTTCAAGTATCCGTTCCCTTGGGAGAGACATTGATGGTTCCTCTCTTTCTCACCAGAGATAGGTTATAAAGGTTTATTCGGCCTTCGCCAGCTGCTCGTCGTACTCGCCAGCGAGGATGGCGTCCTGAACCTCCTTGGCGTGGCGGCTGTCGACGGTTACGCCGGCGCTCTGGCACGTGCCCAGTATTTCCCGCACTGCGGCCTTCATGCCCACCGCGTATATCCCCTCTCGCTTCTTCTTGGCGATGCCGATGAGCTGGTCGAAGCTGAGGTCAGCGGCGAAGTTTGTGTTCGGCTCACCTGACCCCTTGTCGATTCCTGTGGCCTGGCTGATCAGTGCGAAGGTGGTGAGCATGCCTACCTTCACCGAGAACGCCCTGGTGTCGGTGTCGATGATCACGTCCACCGGAACCGGGAGCCCGTCGTACTCCGCTGTCTCCTCGTTGATCTTGTTGACGATGGCCATGATGTTGACGCCCATGGGGCCCAGCGCGGGGCCGATGGGCGGGCCACCCGTGGCCTTGCCTCCGTTGACGATGAAGTTGAAAGTCTTCTCTACCATTACATCTTTACTCCTTTCAGTTCTCTTACGTAGTCAGCGTGTACCGTGATAGGCAGTGTGAACGCGGCCTCAAGTATCTCGATGGTGACCTCCTCCTTGGTGACGTCAACCCTCACGACGCGGGCCTGCATTCCCTTGAAGGGACCGGCGATCACCTCGACCAGGGTCCCCTCCTCTAAGCCTTCAACCACTGGCCTGGTCTCGATGTAGTGGTTCACCTCGTCCGGGCTGATGGTGCCCTGCACGCGTTCACGCGTGTGGCGCATACCCCTTATTAGCTCATCCACTATGTGGGGCCTCTCCGCCTCGACAATGATGTATCCCTTCAGCTCGGCCGGCGCCAGTATAGCCGCTATGGGCAGCTCTTCTACCTTCGCCTTGTCCGAGAGCATCAGAGCTACTGTGCGCTCCTGGCCGTTAGTGACCTTAACCGCGTATAGGGATGTTCTTACCGTTCTTTCGGACAACTAGACCACGCCCGATGCACCATGCTTTGTAGGGTGCAAAGATATTAATATTGCTGAAAGACCGCGTTTGGGGAACACATATAAAACGCGGCCATGGAATATGGATGAAAGGTGAATAATTTGGGGTTCCTATCAGTCTTGAAGTCTCTGGTCATGAAGGAGACTCACGACTTAGCGGTGCTGTTCTTCGAGTTCGAGGAGGTCCTCGTGGTCGCGGTCGGGTTCATGATCGTCCTGATATACCTTTTCTACGTCAAGTACCCCTACAACAAAGAATTCGAGTAGAACATCGGTAACATGTATGATTTATCGCTAGCCTATGCGCCGGTCCCGCCCTGCAGCGTGACGGAGATGAGCCTCACGAGGAAACCAACCGCACCCAGGACGCCTATGCCGGCGAACACTATCTTGATGCTCATCCAGTAGGTCTTCCAGTCCGGCTTCGTAAGCGTCCTCATCAGCCTGTCCGCGTTCTGGAAGAACTCGTTAAGTCCCATCGTTTCCAACCTATCAAACAGTGATCTCTAGTTAAAGTTTACGTATTTTCGAGAAGCCTCTCCGCGAACCACTCCACGTCGAAGGGCTGCAGGTCCTTATACTCCTGGCCGACACCCACGTATATGATGGGCTTGCCTGTTAGGTAGCTGACGCTGAGGCTGCTGCCTCCCTTGGCATCTGCGTCGACCTTGGTGAGAACCGCGGCGTCGAACCCGACTTGCTCGTTGAAGGTCATGGCCTGCTCCGTGGCGTCGTTGCCTATGAGGCTGTCCAGGATCATTATTGTGAGGTCTGGCTGGACTACACGCTTAATCTTCTGGAGCTCGTCCATGAGGTTCCGGTTCGTCTGCATACGCCCAGCGGTGTCGATCAGAACGACGTCGACGCCCTGGGCCTTGGCGTGCTCGACGGCGTCGAAGCCAACTGCAGCCGCGTCGGAGCCGTACCTGTGCCTGATGACTCTGACGCCGAGGCGCCGCCCATGCTCCTCAAGCTGCTCTATGGCGCCCGCCCTGTAGGTGTCCGCTGAGGCGAGGACGACGGTGAATCCTTCATCCATGAGCAGCCTGGACATCTTCGCTATGGTGGTGGTCTTGCCTGTGCCGTTGATGCCTACGAACATGACGACGAAGGGCTCTCCCCTCGTCTTGGCCTCGGATACGAGTTTGAGCAGATCCATGCTGCCTGAGCCGTTCATCACAGATTCCAGCGACGCTTTGAGAGAGTCATGGATCAGCTTAGATTTGTCTCCGAACCGGGGTACGTCCTCGCCGAGAAGCCTCTCCTTGAGCTCGCTGCAGACCTTCTCCGCGACCTCGACGGAAACGTCGTTTCCGATGAGCTGAAGCTGCAGATCCCATAGAATCGGGTCCAGATCCTTCTCCGTTAGCCCAGCACTATTTATCCTGTTGACTATGCCTTTGAGTCCCTGACGGAGCTTCTCGAACACTACTGTGCACCCTGGAAGGCGTTCTGGATCTCCATTGATAACCTTTCTGCCATTCCCTGATGGGACTCGAGCTGGGCGAGTATCTGGCCCAGTTGCTGCTGGACGGCGCCCTGCGCCTGCTCCATCCCCTGGAGCCGTTCACCGATGTCCTCGACGGCTTTCTCGCAGTCCATCTCCATGGAGACATCCGCTCCTATGCCCACAACGACTTTGCTGATATCGCCGAGCTGGGCGTCCATGAACACGCCTCCCCCCACAGGGACGAGGAGCGGGTTCCCGGACTCGATGCCCTTGAGGTCCCTGAGCGAGCCCTGCGCCAGCCGAAGCTCGGATATGGAAGAGGTGAGAAGCTGAAGCCTCTGGTTGAGTACATCGACGGAGCCCTCCATCATCCTCATCTCGGTGACGAAGCGCCTGAGCTGCTTCTCCTTCTCCTGTTGGCTCAACGGTTTACTCCTCTGGCTGCTCTTCCTCTACGCTTTGGATGGAGATCTGGTGTCGCTTGGCGCGGTGGCGGCTCCCCATCTCGCTGTAGATCTTCTCCACTGCATGCTCCTCCTTGGCAGCCGACACCAGCTTGTTGAAGGTGAGGGGCTCGAAGAAGTGTTTCTTCATGATCTCGCCCTTGACCCTGAAAATTTTGACGCTCACTGCTCTGCCTCCGCCAGCTCCACCACGACGACGCCCTCGTCGTCCTTCGTCATCTTGACCCGGATCTTCCGCGGCGGTTTCTTGATGCCCCGGGCCCAGATGTACTCGTTGACTGCGGGGTCGATGACAACTGCGGTGGGTTTCATGTGGCGCTCAGTGAACTTCTTGAGCACCATCATGGCCTTCTCGGCTCTCCTGTATCTCTGAGCGATCCAGGCCTTTCCCAGAGGGACCGTGTATACTCTTTCTTCCTCCGACATAACTGACTCATCCTAGAGACGTAGCTTCCTGTTACGCCAGTTCCTTCTGCTCTTAGGGCTCCACCGGACCTTGCCTCTGGTCTTGGCGATGATCCAGGCGGGCACCGACTTCTTTGCCTTCCCCGCCTTCGAGAGGCGGAGCTTGTACGCGAGATGCTTGTTTCGTGCCATTTTTCTATACTCTCCTTATGGTTATGTCCCTCTTTGTCTGCTGGCTCTGTATCTGAGCGAGCAACCGCTTCAAGACTTCGTCTGTGATCGGCAGAGCCACGCGCCCCGTCTGCGCTATCTGTATGAGCTGTAGCTCAATCTGCGCCGCGAACTCGGGCTGCACTAGCTTCACGTTCGTCAGTCTCTGCCTCGCTTCAGGTGTGAGGATCTTTCGGAGGATGCCTTGTTTCTGGGCTTCCGCTTCCTGCTGTGCCAGCGCGGTCTCTTCATGCTGGCTCCGCTGAGCCTGAATCTGGGCCATCCGTTGCTGCCTTAGCCTCTCAAGCTCCTCGTCTGAAGACATCGACTTTCACTTAGTAATCCTTGAGCTCTGGACGCTCCCTGTCCAGGTCTCTCTTTATCTGGGTGCTCATGGCGTCCAGAAGGCTGCGTCCCTTACCGGTGACTGTTCTACCTTTGACGCCTTTCTTCTGGGCGAGGCCGGCCTGTTCAAGCTGCTGAAGTATGGTTCTTATGATGTTGCCGCCTGCCTTAGCGAAGTGGGCGGGTCTGACGCCTCTCCTCTTCCTCCCGCCGTACTCCTTCCTGAGCCTCGAGACCCCTACGGGGCCGTTCATGTAGAGCTTTCGTATGATGGATGCGCTCCTCACGTACCACCAGTCGGGGTTCTGAGGAATCCGTTCAACGTGGCTTCCTGTCTTCACGTAGCCTGACCACTCCGGCGGCTGGAGGTCTCCCACGTTCTCCTTGAAGTACCCTGAGAGCCGTTCTATTAGCATGTCAGCCGGTACGTCGTATGCTGTCGTCATTTTTCTTCTTCCCAGACGTTTGAACCATACAGGTTTCCGACATATATACCTAGTCTTTTACGTATGGCTCAGCATCTTTTAACCTTAGAGATAAGATAAAAAAGTTTAGGCTGAGCGGAATCTATCCCACCGTTACGTTGTGGAGCTTCACCAGATTTTTGATGAGACGCTGTATGGTTTCCCCACCATATAGGGTGCGGCGGCGGATGCAGTAACAAGTAAAATCGGTGTCATTTTTTGGAGTTTTTTATATCTTATGTGTTAAGTATAAGGGGCATCTACCAACCGTAAATGATGATATACTATTTGTATACTGTTAGTAAACGTGTGTTTACAGATTAAGGTGATATATACCCGTTGAACATAGCTCTGTAGGGGCAGAGAAGTGAAGAAAAGGAACATCGTACTCCTCGTGCTGCTACTCCTAGGGTCGATAGTGACGACCACGCAGGCTTGGTCGATAATCCCGATAACGCAGGAGTCATCGTTCTACGAGGCGGAGACGGAGGCCTCGGACAGGGTCATATCCAACTTCAGATCCAGGCCATTGGGGAAGAACCAGATCTTGATCATTTTTGATGTTAGTGCGGGCACGGAGTATGTCAACGTCACGGTGCAGCCCCTCGACGAGTATGGCAACATATTGAACTCGACCGGGCCGGGGTCGAAGATCAAGTACAGCGTAGAAGGAGGAAGCCTCGTAGACTGGAGAGATTTCCCCATACCTGACAGGGAGATGATTTTCTACTACGAGCACGAAGCCACTACAGGGAGGCAGCTCAAAGTGCTTTTCATAATATCCGATATAGTGCTCAACTACGAGACCGTTCTAATCGAGATCGAAGACTACACGTAGAAGGCGGGGTCGGTGAGCGGGAAGCGGCAATGCATCTTCGTAGCGGGGAGACCGTGCCCCTTCCCTGAAGACGAGATCCCCCTACAGACGTGTCAGGTATGCATCGAGGCCTGGAAGACGGATCTGACCGTGAGAGCCCGTACAGGGAATTTGACGCCGATGACCCAGCGCACAGTCACTTTAACGGATGGCAGGTCAATGGCGGAGGTCGCCGCGACGCAGGCCAGGCTCAAGGAGATCGATGAACTCTTCGAGGGCGGCCAGATAGAGCCTGGGGAGTACGTGAGGATGCGGAAGGAGGAGATAGAGCGTCTAATGTTGGACGACGAGCCTGCGCTGAGGCTGGACGGCTTGGACGTTGAGGCTGAGCACGCCGAGCCCAGGCAGACGCGGGTGGCCGTGGTGGTTAAGTCGCTGTTCGGGAACAGGGTGTACACATCCCCTCCTGGCTGGAAGCTGCCTGAGGCTGTAAGCGACGCAGTCATCGACCAGATGTTAAAGCTCGCAGACAGACGGTCTCCGGAGAACATCAGGATAGGAGTCGGCGACCACAAGGTTGCGTGCATCCGGCACGCCAAGGGTAAGATGGCGCTGCTGGTGATAGACATGGACGAGGCGTTCGAGACGTACGAGGCCGAGCTCGCGAGGCTGTCCAAGGTGTTCAAGGAAGAAAAGGGCTGGTTGAACGCCCTGAAAGAGATGGGTTAGCCTCTTAGATACTTCTTGTCAAGCTTGGCCACAACGGTGTAGAGAGGGTCCACGATCTGGGCTATGCGTGCCTTGCACGCGAGGCTCAGGAAGATGTATGCGTCGTCTCTGTCCCAGCCATAGTCCTCGACCATCCAGTTTATCAGCTCCCTGTAGGCGAGCCGGGCGGCGTCCTCGAGCGGCCTCGCGCTGCAGACCGTCATGATCTGGTCATCCGACTCGACCCTCGGCCACGCGGTGGTCCTCTTCTGCACCTGGAACCGCAGCTTCACCACGGCCCCGATCTCTACGGCCGTACCGCATATCTCGCCGTCGCCCTGCACGGCGTGGACGTCCCCGAGGCCGAAGAGGGCGCCGGGCTGCGAGACCGGCAGATACAGCTTGTTCCCCGGCTTGACGTCGGGTCAGTCCATGTTTCCGCCGTGGGGCCCGGGCGCCAGGGTCTGTATAGCCTCGTAGGCGGGGGAGACGCCGATGGTCCCTATGAAGGGGTCTACGGGTATCTCTAAGGCCGTTCCGTGGTCGGCCTCGTAGACGACGTTGCCTCCTTTGATGTAGCTGACCTTGGTCTTGGGCTCCATCAGGTTGAGCCAGCCCTCGAGGGCGCCGAAGCCCGGTATTATGCTTGAGCCGCCCCACTCCGGCAGCTCTATGCCGAGTATCTCCACCACCAGGGTGTCCCCGGGCTCGGCTCCCTCCACGTAGATGGGCCCAGTCACGGGGTTCAGGGCGCCCACCGCCCCATCCTCTACGGCCTGCTGAAAGGTGCGCTCAGGGCTGACGACTCCGCCGTAGGCGTCCCAAGTTTCTACCTCGACTGTTTCACCCGGCTTGACGCGGGCGACCGGCTCGGTGTGTGGGTTCAGCGTCGAGTTGTCATAGGCGGTGAGCTCGTCCTGAGGTTTCTTCGCTATCCTCTTGACCAATACGACCACAGTAACCACTTGGTTTCACGGGATTAAACGGTTACCCCACGGGTTTGGTGAAAAACGGAAAGAATAAAAATAGGCGGCGTGGTTGTGTAATAGCAGTCAGAATAGACTATAAACTGAGGTGAAAAGTATGGAATACATGTATGCCGCCATGCTGCTACACAGCGCAGGCAAAGAGATCACCGAGAACGGGATCAGCAACACTCTCACAGCAGCGGGGACACAGCCAGATGCCACAAGGATTAAGGCTCTGGTCGCCGCCCTCGCCGAGGTCGACATCGAAGAGGCCCTCAAGGCGCCTGTCTTCACCGCCGGCGCCGCCCCTGCCGCCGCCCCAGCAGCAGCTGAGGAGGCCGTGGAGGAAGAGGAGCCTGAAGAGGAGAAGAAGGAAGAGGA
>DAOVEE010000130.1 GCA_030669135.1 Candidatus Bathyarchaeota archaeon
ATCAGGTGAGATTTGAGGAATTTGCCCGGCTCATCCATAGATGTCTCGCCCACGGAGCAGAGCTTCGTTAACGCCGTAATGTATTATAGACGAGAGTTGATGCTTGTGGATAAAGGCGAGAAGGCGACGACACACTTCACCGACGGGCAGAGGAAAGCCCTGGTGAAGGCGGGGATACTCGTCAGGATATACGGAAAGGGAGGTTGCCGCCTCCTCCTCTCCAATAGGGCTAGGCGGGTCATTGACGAGGTTGAGCCCACCCTCCTCGGGTAGGCCTAAACACGTTTCAGGACGCGGCCAGGCGTAGCCCCGGTGTGTCTGCCTTTCTCGACGACGGCCTCGCCGTTCAC
The DNA here is from genome assembly GCA_030669135.1 of Candidatus Bathyarchaeota archaeon. GTDB lineage: Archaea > Thermoproteota > Bathyarchaeia > TCS64 > TCS64 > RBG-16-57-9. The sequence goes on from DAOVEE010000130.1 coordinate 351, forward strand.
GAAGACATGCTCAATTCCCTCTGGGTGGCGCCTCGTCTCTATCTCGTCTCCCAGTACCTTGAGGCCGGGAACGTCCATGAGGACGATGTCGGCGTAGGCCCCCTTCTTGAGGACTCCTCGGTCTTCCAGGTTGTGCACCCTCGCCGCCATGGTGGACGTCTTCTGGACGGCCTCCTCCAGCGTGAACAGGTTGCTGTCCCTCACGTACTTTATGTAGAACATGGGGAACGCGCTGAAGGTGTTGATGCCGGGGAAGGTGTAGGGCGGGGTCTTCATCTCCCACTCGGTGTCGAAGACGCTGGTGTCCAGCCCCACCATGCCCTTGGGGTGGGTGTAGTACTGTAGGGCCCACGTCCTAGGCTCCAGCTGCCCCGTGACTCCGCGGGCGTCCGGGTCCTCGGCGATGATGTCCATCCACGTGTCCCACTCGTCGGCTTCCCGCTCCGCAGCGATCTCCCTTATGCTCTTGCCATCGACGTCGGGAACCTTGCTCTTGAGGACTCGTATGTTCTCGGCCCACCTAGGGTTCGTGTTAGGGTTATAGGCGACCCTGATGAACCATTTGCCGCGGCGTATCGCGTCCTTGACCTCCTCCCTGAAGTCATCGACCTTGAGCCACTTGGCGAAGGCCTCGCGGCTCCCCAGCTCCCTGAGCCAAGGCGCGTAGAGGCTGCAGAGGTAGGGCATCACGGCGAAGCCGCTTCGGGTCATCTGGGGGATGGCATCCCAGGTTATGTCGAGGTCGCCGCCGCTCTCCTTCACTATCATGTCTATGGTGGCTTTGAGGTTGGCCGCCTCCAGCTCGTCGGGCGCCGTCGGGTATATCTGCCAACCGGTGCTCAGGTGGGCGTAGTGGAGCCGCACCCCGGTCTTCTTGTAGACGTCGACGCACTCCATGAGGGCGGTGATCTTCTCGTTGGGCACGTGGCCGGCTGCGACGCCGCGTCGCCTCCCCGTCCTCCTCCAGTGGGGGCAGTAGACGCCTCCGTACTCCTTGAGCACCGAGACGCTGTCGATGATCTCCTCGTGGGCCGCGAAGACGTCGGGGTCGTAGTCGAGGCCCGTGCTCATGCCTACGCAGCCGTCCTTCATGGCCTGGTGGATGTGCTCCCGCATCTCGGCCTTCTCCTCCTCGGTGCTGTGACGCTTGTAGTCGAGACCCATCACCTTGGTGCGGACGCTGCCGTGGCCGACGAGAGCCGCGTAGTTCATGCTTACGCCCGTCTCCTCGACCCTCTTGAAGTAGCCCGCCATGGTGTCCCAGTCAAGCTTCCAGCCGAAGTACTCCTCCATCCACTCGTTTACCTGCTCCAGCGGATAGTAGGGAAGCCTCGAGTAGTACTTGTATGGGTCTAGCTCCGGCAGATGGTCCGTCAGCATCCTGGGCACCCTTATGTGCTCACCCAAGGGCGCGGGGCTGCCTCCGCACTGGCCGCCCACGAAGGTGGTGACCCCCTGCATCACGTAGCTCTCTGCCTTTGGGAACCACAGCAGGGTCCAATCGGCGTGGCTGTGGGCGTCTATGAACCCGGGGCTGGCCGTGAGGCCCTTGGCGTCCACCGTCTTAACGGCGTCGCCCTTCACCTTACCTATGGCCGCGACCCTGTCTTCCTTGACTCCTATGGAGCCTTTGTAGGCTTTCCTGCCTGTACCCTCGACGATGGTCGCGCCCTTGATCAGGACATCGTATTCGTCCAAAAAATCTCCTCACCATGTATTTGGTTTCAGAGAATATAACGTTTAGAAGAGGCTGAGGGGCCCTACTCCAGGGCCTTGAAGACCTCGATGCCGAGGCTCCCTGTCTCGGTCTCCTCGAACTCGTAGCGCACCCTGAGCACAGGCTTGTCGACCTCCAGGTATCGCCGGAGGTCCGTCGGGGTTCCCATGAGCACGATGTCGCAGGGAACGGAGTTTATGATTTCCTCCAGCTCCTTCATCTGGTGGGGGCTGTAGCCCACGGCGGGCAGCAGCTTGCCCAAGTGGGGCCAGAGCTTGTAGACCTCCTTTATGGTGCCCTTGGTGTAGGGCCGCGGGTCGACTATGTCGGCTCTCTTCTCCATGGCTTTGATGGTGGCTGCGCCGTACTTCATCTCGCCGTGGGTGAGGGTGGGCCCGTCCTCGATGACCAGCACCCTCTTCCCTCTGAGGCTGTCCTCGTCCTCGGCGGTGATGACCATGTTGGCAGTCACTATCTTGGCGTCTGGGTTGATCTTACGCACGTTCTCCTTGACCTTCTGTACGTTGGACGGGTCCGCGGTGTTTACCTTGCTCACGACCACGAGATCAGCCATCCTCACATTGGTCTCCCCGGGGTAGTATCTGAGCTCGTGGCCCACCCTGTGGGGGTCGACGATGACTATTTGGAGGAGAGGCTCGTAGAACGGGAAATCGTTGTTTCCGCCGTCCCATATCACCACGTCGGCCTCCTCCTCGGCCGCCCTCAGTATGTCCGCGTAGTCGACGCCGCTGTACACGATGACCCCCATGTCAAGGTGGGGCTCATAGTCCTCACGCTCCTCGATGGTGCAGTCGTGACGATCGAGGTCCTCATAGGTCTCGAACCGCTGGACCCGCTGCTTGACCAGGTCCCCGTAAGGCATGGGGTGGCGTATGACCACCACTCTGTAGCCGTTGTCCCGGAGGAGGGAGACGAGCCACCTAGAGGTAGGGCTCTTGCCGCTGCCTGTGCGGGAGGCGCAGACGCTGATGAGGGGCTTACTCGGCTTGATCATCGTGTCTCTTGGCCCCAGCAGAACGAAGCTGGCGCCCGCAGCCTGAACCTCGGAGGCCTTGTCGTGGAGGTACGTCGCCGAGACGTCGCTGTAGGAGAAGAAGACCTCGTCGACTCCACGCTCTTCGATGAGTCTTGTGAGCTGGATCTCAGGGTAGATCCTTATGCCGTCCGGGTACATAGGGCCTGACAGTTCCGGGGGGTAGACACGTTTCTCGACGCCGGCCCCTGTGTCGAGATCTGATATCTGGGCGGCGGTGAAGGCGACCACCTCGTATCCGGGGTTGTCCCTGAAGAAGGTGTTGAAGTTATGGAAATCCCTTCCCGCGGCCCCCATGATTATTGCTTTACGTACCATTGAATCTCGTTTAAGGCTTGGACAGGGACCCATAAAACTGTATCCTTTAGGACAAAACACGTTGATATTGTCTCATACGGGACACCATTTTGTGCTCTGAGAAACCGTCACTGATCCTCTTTTTAACACTATAATAATCCTCGTCTAAGCGGTTTTCAGGGTGGTTCGAACCTTTTTTCTAGCGGGTGAAGAGTAGAAGGATACATGTCTGAGAGGTTTTTCGCGGCGCAGCCCAGCCCTGAGGAGATAAGGAGGAGAATGATGGGCTACACCTCGTGGCTGGAGATCAACCTGGACAACATAGAGTTCAACCTACGTAACATAAGGGAGCGGGTGGGCGTCGAGGTGATGCCTGTGGTGAAGAACAACGCCTACGGGCACGGACTGGTCCCGATCGTCGCCTACCTGGAGACCCAGGGGGTCGCGTGGGTAATGGTAGCGAAGCTCAGGGAGGCCGAGATGATAAAGGAGGCGGGCTTCGAGACCGAGGTGCTGAACATGGACGTCCTCTTCGCCGGGGAACAGTACCGCGGCGTCGTGGAGAAGGGCATCACCCAGACAGTGTACACGCTGGAGGCGGCTGAGAGGCTCAACAAGGCGGCCGAGGAACTAGGCAGGGAGGCCCAGGTCTTCGTCAAGGTTGACACGGGGCTCAACCGTGTGGGCGTCAGACACACCGAGGCAGCGGCACTCATCGAAGAGATCAACGGGCTCCCCGGCGTCAAGGTGAGGGGCATGTTCTCGACGTTCCAGCAGAGGCCCGAGGAGGACAGGGTCGCTCTCAGGAGGCTCCTGGCTGTCGACGAGGAGCTCAGGAGTAGGGGCGTAAAGGTGGAGTACAGGAGCATGAGCAGCAGCGACGGCGTGTTCCACAACCCGGACGGCTGGCTCGACGTGGTGCGGCCCGGCATAAGCCTCTACGGCGTCTACCCCGAGCCCAAGGACGAGGCAAGCGGCTTGAAGCTACGGCAGGCCCTCCAGCTTAAGGCCCGAGTCGAGTACGTCAAGTGGGTGGAGGAGGGCGAGTCCGTTACCTACTGGGGCCGGTTCGTCGCGCCGAAGCGCATGAGGGTCGGCACCCTACACCTAGGGTTCTACGACGGCATCCCGCGGGAGATGGCAAACAAGGGCAAGGTGCTTGTGGACGGCCAGATAAAGCAGAGCCTAGGCTCGGTGAGCCTCAACCACTACCTAGTGGACCTCACCGGCGTGAAGGCCGAGAAGGGAACCGAGGTGACAGTGATCGCGGAGGAGGGCGAGAACAGCCTCTACAAGACCGCGGAAACCGCGGGGTGGATGACGTACAGCCTGCTAAACCACCTCAATCCGTTGATGCCCAGAGTCTACTTCAGGGACGAGGAACCCGTGGCCCTACTTGAACCATAATCCCCTAGATGGGGATAGCGTGCTAAGTATAGATTCTTCCTTCACTTATCCTATATTCTTGAAACAGTAAGACATGCTGTAAAGGCCTGTGAACTGATAGGGATGGAGGGCAGCATTATTTTACCCGCGTTTGGTTAGGGGCTAGGGTCGCCGCCCTCCGTCGGTAAATTCAAGTTCACAGTATAAGGATTATGAAACATTAACGAGGGTATTGAGATGCACCATTGGGCGTGACGCCCTTTGGTGAACCCCATCACCAGAGATGAATGAAACCATGTGCGACATACTCATCAAGAACGGAATAGTCATCACGATGGACCCGGGTCGTGGGATTAGGGATATAGATGATAGCCTATGGCCTCACCTGCTGCGGGGCTGGTGCGCCGGTCAGCTCGTCGAGGAACACGGGTTTAACGTGTTTGACCTTCAGACATGGTTTAGCTGGAAAAGCGCGGACACACCCGCGTTCTATGCGAGG
>DAOVEE010000291.1 GCA_030669135.1 Candidatus Bathyarchaeota archaeon
CGGCTCTTGACGGGGAGCAGCTCCCAGTACCTCCACATGGTGGCCTCGCGGCCCACAAGCTCCCGTCTGGTGACCGCCTCCTTGACCGCCTCCAGGTCGTACCGGGCGAACAACGGTTTACCGCACTTCTTGCATACTGTCTGAATCTTGGTTGCGTCATGCCTCTCTCCGCACGCCGTGCACTCCAGGTGCGTGAAATAACTCATAATGGATTCCTCATGTATGAGGGAGGGATCACGGAGATAACTGTTAAGGTGGCTCGGATGGCTGAGTTAAAGATATTACGTATTCTGAATAACGTCTCTCAGGTGTCGACGTTGGCTGCCCCAAACATACGTGTCGTAGACGTCACCCACAGCAAGGAACATGAGAAGCACCTCCACGGCTGCCTCGCGGCCTTCACGAAGATAAGGCGTTACAGGAAGAGGTCTGAATACCTCGCGGAGGCGACAGGTAAAGGCCTCAGGAAGCACGTACTCTTCATGGATGAAGAAGCCGTCGGCATGATAGAGTTCGCCCCACCCGACGCGTCGCCGTACCCCATCGAAGGCGAGGGCGTCGTCGTGATGAGCTGCGTCTGGGTGTTGAGGAGGGCAGAGGGCCGCGGGTTCGGAAAGATGCTCCTCGAAGGGATGCTGGAGGATGCGCGGGACGCTGCCGGGTTTGCGTGCATCGCCCTCGACGGCCACCCAAGCCCCTGGCTGAGGCTCAGCCACATGGAGCGCCTCGGGTTCACGTCCATAGACTCGAGGAGGATGAGGCACAGGGTGAAGAAGCCGGAGCAGTGCTTCGAGGTGCACCTCATGTGGATGCCCGTGAGCGGGGACGCACCCGAGCCGGAGATGAGGTGGCCCGAGATGCTCAAGGGGGTAGGCTACTGTATGGGCATCCTCTGCACCGCGACGAGAGCCATGGCCTCGTTGAGCCCCTCGAGTTTTGCTGAGCCCTACCGGTACTGGAGGCTGTGCCTCCGCTCCTTCGCGGCGTAGCCCTTGATCTCTGAGCCGTCTGCCGCCCTCTGCCCCATCTGCCTAGCTATCTCGGCGTAGCCGGGGCTGAGCCTGTACTCGGGGTTCATGCTGAACCTGGTGGGCACGGACGCCGTCCCCGGCTGCTCCAGACCCTCGACAACCCGAGCTATCTGGTCCCTGGGGATGCTGAATATCATCTCGTAGTCCTGGGTGCCCGCGTAGCCTCTGTCGCCCCTGCAGGGCACGGAGGCCTGGCACTTTCCCTTCAACATGGAGGGGACTACGGCGTAGACGCACGCGGAGTGGCCTCCCAGCACCGTCTCGATGTCCCTGCCGTCCTCGTAGGCGAGCCCCAGGAGGAGCCTGAGGAGCTGGGCCGAGTCGCAGTAGATGACCGCGACGTCCGGCTCGAAGCTCGCAGTGGTCAGCGGAGCCGAGACCACGCCCACGTACTTGCCTACCTCGAACCGAGGGAACTCCTGGGCCCAGTTGGCTCCCGCCTCCAGCGACTTGACGCCGTCCGGGTACCGGGTCTTGCCCTCGTAGAAGTACTGGGGCGGCTCGGCGAGGCCGAAGCCTATGACGGGCTCGGGGCACCACATGTCCTCGAAGAGCTGAGCCACGGTCTCGCCGAACCGGCGGCTCAGGGCGAAGGTCTGGCACGTTGACATGCACTTACCGAAGTC